>NZ_JAOTGJ010000035.1:0-16993 GCF_044427225.1 Streptococcus sp. 2022WUSS037
AACGGTACAAGGTATCGGTTCCAATACCAAATAGGTCACAGGTTTCCTTTTTTGTGTGTCCTGATTGGACATAGGCAATAACGCGTTTTCTAAAATCAATTCCGTAAGTCATAAGTCTATTTTATCACACATTAAATAAAAACTAAACAACTATATCTGATATAGGAATATGGTTTTAGATTTATTCATCTTAACTTTCTGCATAGAATTTGCTATAATCTAGGTAGAATTTATGTCAAGGAGGCTGCTGATGAAGACGAAAGAAATCATGGGAATTTTGGAAGAGATGAAATTGGGGATTTTTGCGACAGTAGATGAAGCAGGAAATCCCCACGCTCGACCTATTCATATTACTGCTGCGAATGAAGATGGTATCTTCTTTATGACTGGTTCTGAGACTCATTTTTATAGACAGTTAATAGAAGATGGTCGCGTGGCATTGTCGGCCTTGTCTGAAGAAGAGTATCTCATCCAGGTTATTCGGATTGAGGGAAAGGCAAGACTGGCAAGCCAAGAACTGCTGGACAAGGTGTTTTCGGATAATGACTATATTCAACATGTCTATAAAGATGAAGAAAGTCAAAAGACTATGAGGATTTTTCAAATTTATGAAGGAGATGGGTTTTATCATAGTCTAACTCAAGGACATCGCTACTTATTTTCTATTGGAGGCGACAACGAAGGACAAGCAAGAAGTTTATAGAGAACCGTATCTTTAATAGTCTGTGGCAAATTACTCGGTTATTTTATTCTTTTCATGGTATAGTTTGTTAGTTTCTATATAGTATGTGTTATACTATACTTATGAAAAGTTACGGAATAGATTTTAGAAAACGAGTTATTAATTATGTAGAGGCTGGTCATTCCAAAAAAGAAACGTGTCAGTTATTTGGAATTAGCACTAATACACTGTATCTGTGGGAGAAACAACTCAAAGAACGAGGTCATTTGGAGCGCCAAAAAAGAAAACCAAGCCCTCGCAAATTGCCATTGGATAAGTTAGAAGCCTATGTCAAGGAACATCCAGATGCTTTCTTAAGGGAAATAGCAGAGCATTTTGACTGTAGTATTCCCTCAGTTTGGGCAGCCTTAAAAAAACTGAACATCACTTTAAAAAAAGACGACAACTTATAAAGAACAAGATAGCGACAAAGTTAGACGCTACTTAGATGTTCTAAGGTGTTTTCCTAATACCCCAATTGTCTATATTGATGAGACTGGCATTGACACTTATCTTTATCGTCACAAAGCAAGAGCTGTACGCGGTCAAAAAGTCTATGACAAGGTTAGTGGACGTCGTTTTGAAAGGCTTTCTGTTGTCGCAGGACAAATTGGTTCCCAAATTGTAGCACCCTTGTTGTATCACGGAACAATGACAGCAGATCTTTTTATGACATGGTATCAAAAGGAATTATTACCGTGCTTATCAGAGCCACATCTGATTGTTATGGATAATGCCACCTTTCATCCTAATAAGCACCTTGATGAGTGTTCTATAGCTAGCGGGCATTACTTTCTTCCCTTACCACCTTATTCTCCTGAACTCAATCCCATCGAACAGTTTTGGGCTACTCTAAAAAGAAAGGTGACTGAATTGTTAAGAACAGGTCGTTTTGTTCAGTCTGCTTTGGAATACTATCTTAAAACTAAATAACTATAAAAAGAGGTTTCAGCCAAACTTTTTTTGAATATTCAGAATTTGCAAATTTTTCTTGATAATTGATAAAAAATATGAGAAAATGATACAAATTAGAAAGATGAGAAAGCTAATGAGAGAAGATATTCAGATTAATGAACGAGCGTTAACTGTATCAGAACAGTTGATAGAGGTTTTGGAATCCATTTACGATCCTGAAATTGAACTAGACATCTACAATTTGGGTTTGATTTATGAGATTCATTTAGATGAAGCTGGTTTTTGCAAGGTTGTCATGACCTTTACAGATGCAGGTTGTTCCTGTGCAGATACCATGCCAGGAGAATTAGTTGCAGCCTTGAAAACGATTGATGGTATAAACGATGCACAGGTAGAGATTGTCTGGTCTCCTGCTTGGAAGATGACCCGCATCAGCCGTCTTGGACGTATTACGCTTGGTATCAGTCCGAAATAAAAAGAAACTGAGTTGCAAGAGTTTGCAACTCAGTTTTTATATGTGTCGTTGTATTGTCTGTCTAATTCTTCCAGAGTTTCATAAACAGGCTTAGGAATCATGACAACCTGAGGAGATAAATCTACCATGCCATAGCTCGGGTCGGTGCATTCTTCCCAGTATTCTAAATGTTTTTTGTCGATATAGGATTCTGAATCTTCGACTTCAATCCCTCCTTCGGCTTGGACAGAGTACCAGTAGAGGTATTCGCGACCGTCCAGCACTTCACGGAAGATGGTTTCGACATACATTTTCTCGCCTTCTAGGGTGAGCAGGGTATCTTCCAAATGGTCATTAAGGAAGGTCATCCATTCATCAACTTGAGCTGATTTCCCTTCTTTGACTCGAAAGCGGGATAGTTCGACGTTTAGTTTCATTTTTCTCCTTTTGGAAAACCCTGCCGCGAGGACAGGGTCGTTGAGTTCCTTATTTTTTCCCTGTACGTTCTGGTCTCCAGAAGTCGGTAACGGCTCCTTTAGAGGCAGATGATACGGTATGGGCATATTTACCGAGAACACCACGAGAGTAGAGTGGTGGGATAACAGTAGTTTTCTTGCGTTCTTCGATTTCTTGGTCAGAAACATGCATGGTGATTTCTTTGGTATCTTGGTCAACCGTCACCAAATCACCTGTACGGAGGTAGGCAATTGGTCCACCATCCTGAGCTTCAGGTGCGATGTGTCCAACAACCAGTCCATAGGTACCACCAGAGAAACGACCGTCTGTTAGAAGGGCAACCTTGTCACCTTGGCCTTTTCCGACAATCATAGAAGAAAGGGATAGCATTTCAGGCATACCAGGACCGCCTTTGGGTCCAACATAGCGGACAACGACTACATCGCCATCTACGATTTCATCGGTCAAGACGGCTTCGATTGCTTCTTCTTCAGAATCAAAGACCTTGGCTGGACCTGTATGGTTGCGGACTTTCACACCAGAAACCTTGGCAACGGCACCTTCAGGAGCAAGGTTACCTTTGAGGATGATGAGTGGGCCATCTGCACGTTTTGGATTTTCAAGTGGCATGATGACATCTTGACCTGGAGTCAAGTCTGCAAAATTCTCTAGGTTTTCAGCAACGGTTTTACCTGTACATGTGATGCGGTCGCCATGAAGGAAGCCGTTTTTGAGCAAGTATTTCATAACAGCAGGGACACCGCCGACATTATAGAGGTCTTGGAAAACATATTTACCAGATGGCTTGAGGTCAGCTAGGTGAGGTACTCGTTCTTGGAAATCGTTGAAATCTTCCAGTGTTAATTCAACATTAGCAGCATGGGCGATGGCTAGAAGATGGAGCGTAGCGTTGGTTGAGCCCCCCAGAGCCATTGTGACTGTAATAGCATCTTCAAAGGCTTCACGCGTCATAATGTCAGATGGTTTGATGCCAAGTTCTAGCATGCGTACAACAGCACGACCAGCTTCTTCGATATCAGCCTTCTTCTCAGGAGATTCAGCAGGGTGAGAAGAAGAGCCAGGAATGGACATACCCATTACCTCAATGGCAGTAGCCATGGTATTGGCAGTGTACATACCACCACAACCACCAGGACCAGGACAGGCATTACACTCAATCTGACGAACTTCTTCAGCAGTTAAGTCGCCATTGTTCCATTTTCCGATTCCTTCGAAGACAGAAACCAAGTCAATATCTTTACCATTGAGGTTTCCTGGTGCGATGGTTCCACCGTAGGCAAATACGGCAGGAATGTCCATATTGGCGATAGCAATCATAGAACCAGGCATATTTTTATCACAGCCGCCGATTGCGACAAAGGCATCCACGTTGTGCCCTCCCATAGCTGCCTCAATAGAGTCGGCTATGATGTCACGGGAAGTCAAGGAGAAGCGCATACCAGGTGTTCCCATGGCGATTCCGTCTGCAACGGTGATGGTACCGTATTGAACAGGCCAGGCACCTGCATCTTTAACTCCTTCTTTGGCTAATTTACCAAAGTCATGAAGGTGGATATTACAAGGTGTATTTTCAGCCCATGTCGAAATAACCCCAACAATAGGCTTTTCAAAGCTATCGTCGGTCATTCCTGTTGCGCGAAGCATGGCACGGTTGGGTGATTTGACCATCGAATCGTAGACAGAGCTACGATGACGGAGGTTTTTAAGTTTGTTTGTATCGGTCATAATTTTCTTCTCCCTATCTTATTTTACCCATTATATCATAGATATGAAAGAAACGATAAAAGATTTGATAAATAATTGGAAATTTCCGAATTTTTCAACAATTCATTCTACAGTAAAAGGCACCTAAGAATTTTAAGTGCCCTTATCATTTATTTGTAGATTAAGTGGTCGTTTTTCGACGATTGTTTGCGGATGGATTGATAAAAAGACCGACTAACGATAGAACTAGGAAGGCTGCGCCGATGTACCAATAAGGTTGATCTAAGGTAGTTGAACGTCCAGATAGGTTGATAATGCCTCGGAGAAGACAACCAGCTGTAATAGTTGCAACGCCAGAATTCCACAAATTATAGGAGAGACGTGAAAGAGTAGGTATAAGTTGCAGCAGACCGAGTAGCACAGCTCCGCCTATTAATGGTACACAGAACATATAATGCATAAAGACAGAGACTTCGCCATAGCTGAGACTTTCATAGATTCGACTGAAAATAAACAGGAAAGCTGTTATTGCCAAGTAGGAGATAAATGTTCTTGAAACTCTTGTAGTTGAATTAGTAACCGATGTAGACAATGTCACTCACCGCCCTTTCTGAGATAGTGTTTCCGTTTGTTGTTGGGTTATTAATAATTTGTCCGTTGAAGTAAAGAGTAGATGATCCACCACCGTCAAGGTTATAGGCTGTTTGCACACCATATTGTTTCATGACTTCAGCCATTTGGTAGAGTGAGAGTCCCTCACTTTCTGATGTACGTCCATCTGCGACGACGATAATGTAGTGGTTTTCATCAATGATACCAATAGCAGAGCGTGGATTTGATGCCATGGCACGACCAACCTCTGTAGATGTATCGACAACGATCTCACCATTTTCAACCAAGGTTGGTCCGAAGGCTAAGAGGTTGACCACACCCTTGTCAATCAATTCTTGGGCAGTAATCTCATTTTCATAAATGATTTCAAATGAGCCGTCTGCGTAGATAGCCAAGTCACCATAGGAAGCATTGTCACGGACTGTGTCACGGTAGAGAACGCCGTTTTTAATAACATAACCAGTTGAGTTGGCTCCGTAGTAGTCACCATTAACCGCTAGAATGGCATTGTTTGCTGCCGCTGTTTCTGAGGTTTTAGCTGTTACGTTTGTACCGTAAGTGTTTTGCGCAAGTGCTGTTTTTAAATACTCTGGCGAGCTAACTTGGATATCCGCTACATAGACAGTTGTATTGTTGGTTGTGATGGTTTCCAAGTTAATTTGGATATTGTCATCCATATAGCTGGTATCTGTTGTAGATACGTTTGTTGCAGTGGTGGCAGCTGTCGATGAAGATGAGGTAGTTGTATCTTGGCTACTTGCTGTGGTATTGCTTGCAGAGACTGTTGAGATGGCCTCTGAGATGACAAAGGTTTTCAACATAGAATAGGTGAACCCACTGGTTAAGAGTATTCCGAAGATTGAGGCATAGGCAAAGGGTTTTTTAAGCAATTTCATGGGAAAATGATTTCCTTTCTTTAAAAATGATATTCTTTTGAACAAACCAAGAAGCTAGGAAAAGGAAGATATCAACTGCAAGTTTGACAATGTAGAGGTTGAGTCCTAGAATTTGGTGGAAGAGATAAAGAAGCGCAGTGTCACAAAGGAAGAGGATAAGGGCTAAAGTAAAGTAGCCGGCTCCAGTACGAGTGACGCTTTCTTTATTTTTAAAGACTAACTTCTTGTTAAGGGCAAAGTTACAGGTAGCACTACAAATGCGAGCAAGGGTATTTGCGACCAATAAGCGTACCGCAGTCGGTAAGCTAGTGAGGAGTAACAAGGCTAGGGCATAGACACCGTAGTCAACTAGAAAGCCACCAAATGATGCTAAGGCAAATTTGAAGAGATTTTTGTAAATGAGCAGTCCATCTTTTATGGGACGAAAATGCGAACTGGCATTATCATCGATATAAATAGTTTGGATTGGAACTTCCGTAATTTTATAGCGTTGACTTGCCTGAGTTAACATGTTCATCTCGTACTCATAGCGGTCGCCTTCAATATCTAACATGAATGGAATTAAGTCAGTATGGAATCCACGCAAGCCTGTTTGCGTATCGGACACATTGACACCAGTTTGCAATCTAAACAATACTCTGGTTAGTTTGTTACCAAATCGGCTACGGAGCGGGATATCCTTAGTAAATTGACGGACGCCAAGGATGAGGCGGCTTGGTAGATTCATGGCGGCGCGTGCGACACGGTCAATATCATTTACAGCGTGTTGACCATCTGCGTCAGCAGTTACGATAACACCTGGTTTTCTCAAATCTTGGATGAAACTAAAGGCTGTTCGCAAGGCTTGGCCTTTTCCTTTGTTGACATCATGGTGTAGAACAATTGCATAGGTTTTGGCGATTTCAAGAATATTTTTGGATGCGCCAGTACTACCATCATCCACAACGATGACCTGACAATTTAGCCTGTTTTTCATTATTTCTAATAGTTGGATTAATTTTTCATCTGGCTGGTAAGCCGGTATCACTACATAATACATATCCTAAACCTCATTTATTTTTCTTGATGGGATTACTATACTGAAGTTTTCTAAAAGCAAGCTGAAACCAAGCTGGGCAAGGAGTTTGGTTAAGTTTACTTCAAGAATTGTTTAGGGTATGTTTAAGATTCCTAAATAAATGTAGGAATTTTCAGAAAATTCCTTGACATTCTATCTCCTTGTGATATTATAGTAGATAACATTTGCAGAGAGGAGGAATATTCGTGCAAGAAATTCAACTAGACCAACCGCGTTCGGGGTCCTATCTCATTTTGGACACCCTGCATCAGCTGGGAGTAGACCTTGTTTTTGGTTATCCTGGTGGGGCAGTTTTGCCTCTATATGATGCTATCTATCAATATGAGGGAATCCAGCATATTTTGGCTCGTCATGAACAAGGAGCAGTCCACGAGGCCGAAGGATACGCTAAATCATCAGGAAAGGTGGGCGTAGCCATTGTAACCTCTGGGCCAGGTGCTACCAATGCCATTACTGGAATTGCGGACGCAATGGGTGATAGTGTTCCTCTTTTAGTTTTTACTGGTCAAGTCGCAACACGTGGTATCGGTAAAGATGCTTTTCAGGAAGCAGATGTCTTGGGGATGACAATGCCGATTACCAAGTACAATTACCAAATTCGGGATACGGCAGATATTCCTAGAGTCATCACAGAAGCTCTCCATATTGCAACAACAGGGAGACCAGGTCCCGTTGTTATTGATGTTCCAAAAGACATCCAAGAAAGAGTTGTTGATTTTTATCATGACCCAACTCTACATTTGCCAAGTTATCAGCCAACGATTGAACCAAATGGTTTGCAGGTTAAGAAAATTTTGAAACAGCTTAGCCAAGCTCAAAAACCAGTTATATTGGCTGGTGGTGGTGTCAATTACGCAGATGCCAATCAAGAGCTGATTGCCTTTGCGGAACGTTACAGAATCCCAGTTGTTTCTACCTTGCTAGGTTTAGGTGCCGTGCCAATTGAGCATGAATTATCTCTTGGAATGGGTGGTATGCACGGTTCATATGCTTCTAATATGGCTATGGATCAGGCTGACTACATTATCAATATTGGAGCGAGATTCGATGACCGCCTAACAGGAAATCCAACAACCTATGCGCCAAATGCGACGGTAGCACACATTGATATTGATCCCGCAGAAATTGGTAAAGTTGTCAAAACGGCTATTCCAGTAGTGGGCGATGCTAAGGCAACCTTGAAAGCTCTGCTTGCCTTAGAAACAGTCGAAACAGGCTATGCTGATTGGACGGCACAAGTATTGGAAAACAAACGTCGGGCGCCATTTTGGTATGATGAAGATGAAAAGGTTATTAAGCCACAGGCGGCAATTGAATTAATTGGTCAGTTGACGCAAGGGGATGCCATTGTCGTGACAGATGTTGGTCAGCATCAAATGTGGGCTGCCCAATTCTACCCCTACAAACATGCACGTCAACTTGTAACATCTGGAGGCATGGGAACCATGGGCTTTGGTATTCCTGCGGCTATCGGTGCCAAATTAGCTAATCCAGATAAAGAAGTAATCATCTTTGTTGGTGATGGCGGCTTCCAAATGACCAACCAAGAATTGGCTATTTTGAATGGCTATGGTGTACCGATTAAGGTCGTATTGATTAATAACCACTCTCTTGGAATGGTTCGTCAATGGCAGGAATCCTTCTATGAAAAGCGTCGTAGCCAATCTGTATTTGACGATGAACCGAATTTCCAATTGTTGGCGGAGGCTTATGGAATTAGTCATTATAGTTTTGACAATCCAGCGACTCTAAGTGAAGACATGAAAGTTATCTTAGAAGATAAACCAATGCTCATAGAGGTTCATATTTCTAATCGTGAACATGTTCAACCGATGGTGCCAGCAGGTAAGAGCAATGCAGAAATGTTGGGGGTGAAGTTCAATGCGTAGAATGTTAACAGCTAAATTGCGAAATTCATCTGGTGTTCTGAATCGTTTTACAGGTGTCCTATCTCGTCGCCAAATCAATATTGAGTCCATCTCCGTCGGCCCAACAGAAGTAGATGGCATCTCACGTGTGACGGTGATTGTAGACGTGGCCAGTCACGATGAGGTCGAACAAATCATCAAACAGCTGAACCGCTTGATTGATGTGGTTCGAGTACGTGACTTAACGGACATACCCCACTTAGAGCGTGAGGTGATTCTTGTCAAAATTTCAGCTCCGCCAACAAAACGAGCAGAAATTTTAGCGATTATCCAACCCTTTAGAGCAAATGTTGTCGATGTGGCACCTCACTCTATTACCATCCAAATGACAGGTGACGGAGATAAGATTGACGCCCTCCTGCGCGTGATTCAGCCTTACGGCATTAAGAATATCGCAAGAACGGGTGCGACTGGTTTCAGTAGAGATTAATGAATCCCTCAGTCAAATATAAAAATAAAATTAGAAAAGAGAAAATTATGGCAGTAGCAATGCAATATGAAAAAGATGTAACAGTAGCAGCACTTGATGGCAAACGTATCGCCGTTATCGGTTATGGTTCACAAGGCCATGCTCATGCTCAAAACTTGCGTGATACAGGACACGATGTCATCATCGGTGTGCGTGCAGGTAAGTCATTTGACAAGGCAAAAGAAGACGGTTTTGAAACCTTTGAAGTAGCAGAAGCAGCAAAACAAGCCGATGTTATCATGATTTTGGCTCCAGACGAAATCCAGGCAGACCTTTACAATGAAGAAATCGCTCCAAACTTGGAAGCTGGCAATGCCCTTGGTTTTGCCCATGGTTTCAACGTTCACTTTGAATTTATCAAGGTGCCAGCAGATGTGGATGTCTTCATGTGTGCACCAAAAGGTCCAGGTCACTTAGTTCGCCGTACCTTTGAAGAAGGCTTCGGTGTGCCAGCCCTTTACGCAGTGTACCAAGATGCAACTGGCAATGCCAAGCATATCGCTATGGACTGGGCAAAAGGTGTTGGCTCAGCCCGCGTAGGTCTTTTGGAAACAACCTTCAAAGAAGAAACGGAAGAAGATTTGTTTGGTGAGCAAGCTGTTCTTTGCGGTGGCTTGACAGCTCTGATGCAGGCAGGTTTTGAAGTCTTGACAGAAGCAGGTTATGCACCAGAATTGGCTTATTTCGAAGTTCTCCACGAGATGAAACTTATCGTTGACCTTGTCTACGAAGGTGGCTTTAAGAAAATGCGCCAATCTATCTCAAACACTGCTGAATTCGGTGACTATGTATCAGGCCCACGTGTCATTACAGACCAAGTCAAAGAAAACATGAAGGCAGTCCTTGCAGATATTCAATCTGGTAAATTTGCAAATGACTTTGTAAATGACTATAAAGCAGGTCGCCCACGTATGGAAGCATACCGTAAAGAAGCAGAAAATCTTGAAATTGAAAAAGTTGGTGCAGAACTCCGCAAAGCAATGCCATTTGTCGGACGCAATGATGACGATTCTTTCAAAATCTACAACTAAAACAGTCTGGTGGAGTGAAAGAGTCTGGGAATAGACTCTTTCAGCTGGTCGCCCAGCAATTCGGGAGCGACCATAAAGCCCTCGCCTAGAAATAAGAGAGCGAGGTCAGTCCGGTGGAGGCAAGCCTACGGATAGGCTATGAGATACTTGCTGCCGCAAGTTTCATCTCCAACCTCTGACAGCTTCAAAGGTTTGGGGAACCTTTGAAGGAAGTAATTGCTCGCCCGAAAACAAGAGAGCGAGGCAGGTCTGGGGATAGGCTATGTGACACTTGCTGCCGCAAGTTTTATTTCCCACTTCCAACAGCTTCAAAGGTTTGGGGAACCTTTGAAGGAAGTAATTGCTCGCCCAGCAATTCGAGAGCGACCATAGAACCCTTTCCTGAAAATACAGGGTGAGATTTAAGAGGCTTTACTAGAATTGACTAGGAATAAAAAAGGAATAAAGGAGCTGGTATGACCAGCTCTTTTGACCATTTTGTTTACAATACAGGCTAAAACTGAGATAATAAATCGTGATTCAAACGATTGCAATATATTATTTTAAATATGCGTATAATTGTTAGGAAAATTTTAAAAATATTGTTAAAATATAGATAGAAAGAAATTAATGGAACTATGATTACAGCAAAAAATGTAGAACAAGCATACTCCGTTCTTAAGCGCGTGGTAGTACGTACCCCCTTGGATTATAGTCGATACTTGTCGGAAAAATATGGTGCAACTATTTATTTAAAAAGAGAAAATGAACAGCGTGTTCGCTCTTTTAAAATTCGAGGAGCCTATTATGCTATTTCACAATTGACAGATGATGAGAAGTCACGCGGAGTGGTCTGTGCTTCGGCCGGAAACCATGCTCAAGGGGTGGCCTACACCTGTCAGGAAATGCAAATTCCTGCTACGATTTTCATGCCCATTACAACTCCGCAACAAAAAATAGGGCAGGTTAAATTTTTCGGAGGAGACTACGTAGAGATTCGGCTCGTAGGAGATACCTTCGATGAGTCAGCCAAGGCGGCACAAGATTATACTCAGGAAAGTGGGAAAACCTTTATAGACCCATTCGATGATGAAAATGTGCAGGCTGGTCAGGGAACAGTAGCCTATGAAATCTTGGAAGAAGCGGAGGAGCAAACCATTAGTTTTGACCAAATTTTAGTTCCCATAGGAGGAGGTGGTCTGGTTGCAGGCGTTTCGGCCTATCTGAAAGAACATGCACCTGAAATTAAGATTGTTGGTGTTGAAGCAAGTGGGGCACGGTCAATGAAAGCGGCTTTTGATAAAGGTCGTCCGGTTAAATTAGACCAAATTGATAAATTTGCTGACGGTATTGCGGTACAGAAAGTTGGTAAGTCGACCTACGAAGTGGCTCGGAAATACGTAGATCGCCTGATTGGTGTGGATGAAGGATGGATTTCTGGGACTATTTTAGACCTCTATTCTAAGCTGGGTATTGTTGCTGAGCCAGCAGGAGCAGCAACGATTGCAGCTCTTGAGGTAGTCAAGGACCAAATCAAGGGGCAAACCATTTGTTGTATCATTTCTGGTGGTAATAACGACATCAACAGGATGCCGGAAATGGAGGAACGCGCGCTTATCTACGAGGGAATTAAACACTACTTTGTTGTTAATTTTCCACAACGTCCAGGGGCTCTTCGTGAATTTGTAAATGAAATTCTAGGGCCAAATGATGATATTACTCGTTTTGAATATATCAAACGTGCCAATAAGGGAACAGGACCGGTTCTAATCGGTATTGCCCTAGGAGATAAAAAAGATTATGCGCAGTTTATTTCTCGCTTGGAAGAATTTGATCCCCAGTACATCAATCTTCATGAAAATGATTCGCTTTATAAAATGCTAGTTTAGGAGGTCATTATGGTGCTTGGTCCAATTGTTTTTATTGGTAGTTTCTTGTTTTTTGTACTGATTGCTTTGATTTTGATTGCTTCAGGGCTATACGTTGTTAAGCAGCAGACGGTCGCTATTATTGAGCGCTTTGGGAAATACCAAAAAACATCTACTTCAGGTATAAACTTTAAAATACCATTTGGAGTCGATGTCATCGCAGCCCGCATTCAATTGCGGATGTTGCAAAGTGAAATTGTGGTAGAAACCAAGACGCAGGATAACGTTTTTGTCACAATGAATGTGGCAACTCAATATCGAGTAAATGAAAATAATGTGACGGATGCCTATTACAAGCTCATGCACCCAGAAGCACAGATTAAGTCCTATATTGAAGATGCCCTGCGTTCATCCGTTCCCAAATTGACCTTGGATGAGCTCTTTGAGAAGAAAGATGAGATTGCCCTTGAAGTCCAAAAACAAGTGGCAGAAGAAATGTCGACCTACGGTTATGTCATCGTCAAGACCTTGATTACCAAGGTGGAGCCAGATGCCGAGGTCAAGCAATCAATGAATGAAATTAACGCAGCTCAGCGGAAACGGGTTGCGGCCCAAGAATTGGCAGAGGCCGATAAGATTAAAATCGTAACTGCTGCCGAAGCAGAAGCTGAAAAAGACCGCCTACATGGTGTGGGGATTGCCCAACAACGTAAGGCAATCGTAGACGGTTTGGCAGATTCGATTAGAGAGTTGAAAGATTCAAATGTCAGCCTGTCTGAAGAGCAAATTATGTCAATCCTGTTGACCAACCAATACTTGGATACATTAAACAATTTTGCACAAGGAGGTAATCAAACCATTTTCCTTCCTGCAAATCCGGAAGGAGTAGAAGATATCAGAACGCAACTATTGTCATCTCTCAAAGTAAAATCATAGTAAAAACCGAACATTTTGCTTGACAAAATAGGTTTATCTGTATTATACTTAATTGCACGAATAAAATAGAAAGGGGTTTCTCATGACTAGTTACGAAAAAGTTGCCGCAGTTGTTGGCTGGGTTCGTGAAAAGAAAATTACTGGTTACCGTATCAGCAAGGAAACGAATGCTCGTGAAATGTCAGTTATCGCTCTTGCACAAGGACGCGCTAAAATTGACAACATTTCATTTGCTACTGCCTTGGGGTTGATTGATTTTTACGATAAAAACCACAAGAAATTTGAAAACTAATCTAAATAATAGTTTTATTTAGAACCTTTACTGAGAAGACCATTTGGTCTTCTTTTTTTGGTACAAAAAAACTTACCAGCTAAAAAGGCTGATAAGTTTGAATTCGAATAAAGGATTGAAAGGTTATCCAAGGAAACGTTGGAGAAATTCGCGAGTCCGTTCTTCCTGGGGATTTTCAAAGATTTGCTGTGGACTGCCTTCTTCGGCAATGACACCCTTATCCATAAAGATGACACGGTCTGAAACATCACGGGCAAATTCCATTTCATGCGTAACGATAATCATAGTCAAGCCAGATTTTGCCAAATCCTGCATGGTTTTAAGCACCTCTCCGACCATTTCAGGGTCAAGAGCAGAGGTTGGCTCGTCAAAGAGAATGACTTCTGGGTCTACGGAAAGTGCACGAGCAATGGCGACCCGTTGTTTTTGTCCGCCAGACAGTTGGCTTGGTTTGGCTTGCCAGTATTGCTCAGTCATACCAACCTTGTTGAGATTTTCCTTGGCGATTTTCTCTGCCTCAGCTCGATCTCGTTTCAGTACCGTAGTTTGTGCTACAATGGCATTTTCCAATACATTTAGATTGTTGAAAAGGTTGAAGGATTGGAATACCATACCTAGTTTTTCACGGTAAGTCGTCAAATCATATCCTTTAGCCAAAACATCTTGTCCGTGGTATAGAATCTGTCCTTCTGTTGGTGTTTCCAAAAGGTTGATAGAACGGAGGAAAGTTGATTTTCCCGAACCAGATGAACCGATGATTGAGATAACCTCGCCCTTTTCAACGCTAATAGAGATGTCTTTGAGGACTTGATTTTGTCCGTATGATTTCTTTAGATTTTTGATTTCAAGAATTACATTTTTAGTCATGTGGCACCTCGACTTGCATTTGGTTTGCACCTGTTGTGTATGTATCTGTATCAAAATGCTTTTCAACTGCGCGTAAGATACGTGTCACAGTAAAGGTTAGGATGAAGTAGATAATAGCAATAACCGTAAAGGTTTGGAAATATTGATAGGTTTGGGTTGCGACAGTATTTCCTGAGAAATAGAGTTCAACAACTGAGATAACGTTCAATACAGAAGTATCTTTGATATTGATGACAAATTCATTACCGGTCGCTGGTAAGATGTTACGAATAACCTGTGGAAGGACAATCTTACGCATGGTCTGATTATGGGTAAATCCGAGAGCAGTAGCAGCTTCAAATTGGCCTTTATCGACGGCAAAGATACCACCGCGGACAATCTCACTCATGTAGGCACCTGTGTTGATGGATACAATGAAGATAGCGGCAAGTGTGCGGTCAAGATTGAGTCCGAATGCTTGGGCGGTACCATAGTAAATAACCATGGATTGTACAATCATCGGTGTACCACGGAAAATTTCGATGTAGATATTGATAATCCAACCGAGCACTTTTTGACCAATAGCAAGTGCCTTGTTTGCTGCTTTTGGAGCTGTACGGAAGACACCGATGAGGAGACCGATAGCAGTACCGATAATTGTACCGAGGATGGAAATGAGCAATGTCATCCCAGTTCCGCGCAGAAGTTGTTGCCAGTTGTTAACAACAATATTCCAAACTTGGGCGAAGAAACTAGGTGTTTCGCCCTCGCTGGCTTCTTCAACAGGCTGGTTTTCAATCATATCATCCATAAGTGCGATTTGCTCTTCTTCTGAAATAGTTGCTAAGACTTCGTTGACCTGAGCGATACGCTCGTCATCTTTGCGCATACCGACAGCAATGGTCACGTCTTCGGCATTGGTTTCAAAACTGTCTGCCAATTCAACCATTTTGAAAGCTTTATTTGCAGCTTCTGCTGTACGACCTTCTGGACGTTCAGAAACATAGGCGTCTATAATGCCAGATTCTAAAGCTTGACGGATTTGGGAGAAATCTCCCATGGCAGTCTGTTTGTTAGCCCCTTCAATTTGGTCAATCAAATCATAGAGGTAAACCCCTTGCTGGGCAGTGATTTTTGCGCCAGCAAAATCTTCCAAGCTGGTTGCATCTGCGTACTGACTATCAGAACGAACAACCAGGGTAGGAATTGAAGTGTAGTAGCTATCTGAGAAGGCGATTTCTTTCTTGCGCTCTTCTGTCGGGCTCATACCGGCGATAATCATATCGATTTTACCAGATGTAAGAGCAGGGACCAAGCCTTCCCACTTGGTTTTAACAACCAAGAGTTCTTTATCCATGGAATCAGCGATTTTTTTTGCAACCTGAACATCATATCCGTTGGCAAATTGATTGGTTCCCTCAATAGGAACGGCACCGTTGCTATCATCTTCTTGGGTCCAGTTAAATGGTGCATAGGCAGCTTCCATACCGACCCGCAGGTATTCGTCTGCCCGAACCCCTGTTGTTACAGAAAAAACAGCGATTAGGGTCAGCAGAAATATACTGAGTTTACGTTTCATAATGTCTCCTTTAAAATGCTATTACACCATTTTATTAAAAATTCTGACAAATTTCAATATCCTTGAACTATCATTGTGTTATTTTTTTATGGTATAATAATTAGAATTGAAAAAAGGAGTTTATTATGATTTTGGAATTGTTGAAGGCTATATTTTTAGGAATCATTGAAGGGGTAACGGAATGGTTGCCAGTTTCTTCAACGGGGCATTTAATTTTGGTTCAAGAGTTCGTGAAATTAAACCAAAGTAAGAACTTCCTAGAAATGTTTAATATTGTCATTCAGCTAGGAGCAATTCTAGCAGTTATGACCATTTACTTTAAAAAATTGAATCCATTTCAGCCTGGAAAAACCAAGCGTGATATTCAATTAACTTGGCAATTATGGGCCAAGGTTGTCATTGCCTGTATTCCGTCCATCCTAATTGCAGTCCCGTTGGATAATTGGTTTGAAGCGCACTTCAATTTTATGGTACCGATTGCGATTGCTTTGATTGTCTACGGTATTGCCTTTATTTGGATTGAGAACCGTAACAGTGGTGTAGAGCCACAGGTGACGGACTTAGCGAAAATGTCTTATAAAACTGCCTTGTTGATTGGGTGTTTCCAGGTCTTAAGCATCGTTCCAGGGACTAGTCGCTCAGGTGCGACCATTCTGGGAGCGATTATTTTGGGGACCAGCCGATCTGTGGCGGCAGATTTTACCTTCTTTCTTGGGATTCCAACCATGTTTGGTTATAGTGGCTTGAAGGCTGTTAAATATTTCTTAGATGGCAATAGCCTGAATATGGAGCAGGTATGGATCTTGCTAGTCGCTAGTGTGACGGCTTACTTGGTATCCTTAGTTGTTATTCGTTTCTTGACAGACTTTGTTAAAAAACATGATTTCAAGGTTTTTGGTTACTACCGCATCATTTTAGGAGCGATTTTATTGGTTTATGCCTTTATCACATTTTTATTTTAAGAGCAGGGAGACCTGCTTTTCTTTTGTCTTTCGAGCTTGGTTTTAGTATAATCCCGTCTTTGACAGTTTTAAACGACAAAAACCTCCCTAACCCTATGCATATCAAGGGTTTAGAGAGGTTTTCTTTTTATATCAAAAATGCGTACTTTTTCTCGATTTTGACGCTTGTAAAATTTTTTTCATCTTTTTTTCGCTAATAATTTGATAATCACTTCTGAAACCAAATGTCTGATGCAATTCATCAGT
>NZ_JAOTGJ010000036.1:0-15903 GCF_044427225.1 Streptococcus sp. 2022WUSS037
TAGGTAACCAATCCACGAATATCAGAGTGGCCAATGCCCGAAGCTAAGAACTAGGCTCTTTCTAGATACTTTTCATTTTTTATCAGTTCGATTGTTTTTTACTTGACAAAGGGCTTTACATATCAGTCATTTAGTTTTTCTTTTATTGCTTCGACGTAAGAGGAAACTCCGTTTCCTTATTTCCAACTTCACACACTCCAATGGATTGTGTGAACTCGCTTTGCCGTACTCTGCAGGGGTGACTTGCTCCGCAAGTACTATCTCCAACCTTGCACAGTCACTCGACTGTACAAGCTGTCTGCAGCTATTGAAGCGAACTTACTTCGCCTTATCTCCAACCTCCAAAGGTTCCCCAAACCTTTGGAGCGAGTACTAAAAGTAAACTAAAAGACTATAACAAAAAGCATCGGATTTTGAATCCGATGCCTTTTTTTTGATATTTTAAGAGGCTATTTCAGTACCCATTCTCTCAGAGCGTGTGCTACTCCACTCTCATCATTTGATTTCGTAATAAACTTGGCAATTTTCTTGAGTTCTGAATTGCCATTTTCCATGACAACGGGATTGCCAACGACTTCTAGCATTGGGCGGTCATTTTCCTGATCACCAATAGCCATGGTTTGGTCCATAGTTAAACCAAGTTTTTTCGCCAGATGAATGATAGCTTGTCCCTTGTTAACTGTTTTAGGGGTGATTTCCAAATAAAATGGTGCTGATTTTGCAACGTTGTACTTCTCAGTCAAGCTGGTCGGAAGAAGTGGAATAGCAGCATCAAGAATTTCTGGCTCATCAACCATCATTGTTTTGATGATTTCCTTGTCAGCCATTTCTTCCGGAGTGCGATAGAAAATGGGTGCACTTACTAGTGTTGATTCGTAAATGGTGTATTTACCGATGTTACGGTTGGCAGTATAGATACCTTCCTTGGTGCTGGCATGCATTGGGAGCTTGAGTTTACGGGCAGCAGATTCGATGTCGAGATAATCCTCATAAGTCAAGGTATCTTTGACAATATCCTCACCAGTTGCTGCATCTTGGACTAAGCCACCGTTAAAAGTGATGACGTAGTCACCTGCTTCTGTAAGATTGAGTTCTTCTAAAATTGCTTGAACACCGGAAATGGGGCGACCAGTAGCAATAACAATTTTAACGCCTGCTTTTTTTGCTTCTTGGATTGCTGAATGTACTTCAGCTGTAATTTGGTGTTGACTATTTAGTAGTGTACCATCAATATCGATGGCGACAAGTTTAATGCTCATTTGATTCTCCAATTATAAAATGATCGTTATGTATATGGTTGTTAAAATCAGCTATTTGAGGTGCGAAAATCCCTGTTTCTTCTAACATTTCTTTTGGGAAATAGAAACGGCTATCGCCGTGGATTGTGCCTGATAGGGAGTGAACAATTGGTGATAGAGAGGATAGTTCTACCAAGGTTTCATCTTTGCGATAAATCTCAATTTGAGTCCGTTTCTTTTCTGCATTCGGACGGTAAATGTCATACGGCAAATCGAAGTTGTGGTGAATAGCAGTATAGTATTCTGGGTCAAAACCGACATCTGCGACCAGGCTACGCAGGCGGTCCAAAGCTTCCTCTTCTTCGGCCTTGAAAGTGATGGATTTGAGCACTTTCCTATTGATATAGCGCTGAGCTAAGTCAGATAAAATACGATCTGGTCCATCTATCCATGATTGAAAGTAAGTATTCATAACTCCATCATCCAGACTGAGGTAGTCGGTTAGACGGATACGATGCTCAAAAAAAGGTAATAGCCGAGGTGAAGTTCGTGCAAAAAACTCCTGTTCACTAGTATATAGTAGTTTGGCACGATTGAGTAAATTCTGCAATAGGACTTCCATAGAGCGGCTTGCTGGATGAAAATAGACTTGCATGTACATCTGGTAGCGGCTGAGAACGTAGTCTTCTACTGCATGCATACCAGATTCTTTGAAGGCAATTCCATTTTCTGTCGGGCGAATGACACGTAATATCCTAGTTAGGTCAAATTCACCATAGTTTGCTCCTGTGAAGTAGGAATCTCGTAATAGATAATCCATTCGGTCAACATCAATCTGGCTCGAAATGAGTTGAACGACCTGTTTATTTGGATAGGTGTGTTTGATAACACTAGCAACCTTGTCTGGAAACTCAGGCGAAACTTGTTTCAACAGAGCATTTATTTCCGTTTCTGGACTAGTAATAATAGCACAGGTCATTTCCTCATGGTCTGTATCAAATAGACGCTCGAAGGTATGAGAATAGGCTCCGTGTCCGACATCATGGAGTAGCGCAGCAACCATGGTCAGTAGGGACTCATTTGTATCCCATATTTGTGGATACTTGTCTTCAAATTTTTGAGTAATCCGTCTGGCGATTTCGTAGGCGCCAAGGCAGTGCGAAAAGCGGCTATGCTCGCCACCATGGAAGGTATAGGAAGTAGTCCCTAGTTGCTTGATGCGGCGTAGTCGCTGAAATTCTTTTGTATTGATAAGTTTATAAATCAGCTCATGATCAACATGTACATAGTTATGAACTGGATCGCGAAATACTTTTTCTATCATAGTTTTATTATAACAAAAAAGGGAGATAAATTCCTGATTTTTCTAAAATACAAGGATATTGCTATGTATCCAAAGGAATCTTTTGGTATAATGGAGAAATGAATAATCAAATTATCTTATTAACTATTCAGGTCTTTATTGTAGCACTGATTCTTTGGATGCTTTACACAATTCTATCCTATGCTAAAAAGCACGATATTTCTCTAAAAGAGAAATTTTGGACAGGATTTGGTATCGGTTATGTCACTGATTTGCTAGACACCTTGGGGATTGGAACCTTTGCAACAACAACCACTATGTTTAAACTGACAAAGTTGGTGGAAGACGATCGTAAAATTCCTGCGACCATGACAACGGCGCACATCATACCAGTCTTAGTAGAGGCGCTATTGTTTATTACGATAGTTGAGGTTGACATGGTCACTCTGATTGCTATGGCAGTAGCGGCATTTACGGGTGCCTTTGTTGGTGCCAAGGTAACTCAAAAATGGGATACAAAGAAAGTTCAACGAATTCTTGGGATTTTGCTAATTATTGCAGCCTGTTTCATGGTATATCGCATGATTACTAACCCTGGTGCAGATCTTACTAATGAAGTAAAGGGCTTAACTGGTTGGAAACTGGCTGTTGGTATTGCCTTTGATTTTATGGTGGGAATGCTGATGAGTATGGGGCTGGGTAACTATGCTCCTGAGTTAATCTTCTTCTCATTGATGGGAATTAGTCCAGCAGTTGCTCTTCCGGTCATGATGTTGAATGCTGCTATGATTATGACAGCTGGTGCCAAGCAGTTTATCCAATCAGGACGAGTAAATTGGCCAGGAGTTCCAGGAATCATTGTCGGTGGGGTGCTGGGGGTTTTGACAGCCGCTTTCTTCTTATCAAATTTGGATATTAATAATTTAAAAATTTTGGTAGTCTTCATTGCAGCGTATACAGGCTTTACTCTGCTTCGTTCTTCCTTTGTTACTAGGATTAAAAAATAGTAGGAGGACCTATGGATATTTATTTACGAAATGAAATTGATCTGGACGGGCAGATTGAGGTAGTGGATCAGCAATTTCAAGTGGAAGTTAAGGAAAAAGATGGCACTCTCTATCTCATTTATAGTAACGATGAAGCTGAAAAAGTTGTCATAAAATGTGACGAAGAAGAGTTAGTGATGACACGCTTTTCCACTCCGAAGTCTATTATGCGATTCATTTCTGGTAAAGAAGCTATTGTGACCATTCCTACACCGTTAGGAATCCAGCATTTTGTGACCGATACAAAACGTTACCAATTAAACCGTTCGGATCAAAGTGTCCAGTTGCAATATGAATTAAAGGGATTGGAGAACCAGCAAGTTTTTGCTTCCTATGATTTGGAAATCTCGTGGAAATAATCTCTTATTTCCAGAAAAATATTCTTGAATTTCTCGGGATTTTTGATATAATAGTTAACAAATCGAGGGAGTAGCTAGCGGAAAATTCCGTGATATTGTCGTCAATCCGACTTGTTTCCGGCAATATATTAAATAGCGAGACTTGTTTTAATAAGACAGGTCTCTTTTTTATTTGTTAGGTAAAAAAGAGACCGAGAAGGAGAAGGAAATTGTCAAAAGAACAAAAACGCGATTTGTTTTATACACAAAGCGAAGAGCAAGTATTGTCAAGCATGGAGTCTTCTTTAGATGGTTTGTCTAGTAGCGAAGCTAGCAAACGTCTAGCAGACTATGGTCGTAATGAATTGGATGAGGGTGAGAAGCGTACACTCTTAGCGAAATTCTTGGATCAGTTCAAGGACTTGATGATCATTATCTTGATTGCAGCCGCAATTTTGACGGTGATTACAGAAGGTTCACATGGTTTGACAGATGCCATCATCATTTTGGCCGTGGTTATCTTGAACGCTGCCTTTGGTGTTTATCAAGAAGGTCAAGCTGAGGCAGCCATTGAGGCGCTAAAAAACATGTCAAGCCCAGTTGCGCGTGCGCTTCGTGACAATCATGTAGTCGAGGTTGATTCTAAAGACTTGGTACCAGGTGACATCGTCTTGCTTGAAGCAGGTGATGTTGTTCCTGCCGATATGCGTTTGTTGGAAGCTAACTCCCTTAAAATCGAAGAGGCAGCTCTTACAGGTGAGTCTGTACCAGTTGATAAAGATTTGTCAGCAGTTTTGGCTGAAGATGCACCGATCGGTGACCGTGTCAACATGGCTTACCAAAACTCAAACGTTACTTACGGTCGTGGTCTTGGTGTGGTTACAAATACAGGTATGTACACTGAAGTTGGTCACATTGCAGGCATGCTTGCCAATGCAGATGAGACAGATACGCCGTTGAAACAAAACTTGCACCAATTGTCTAAGGTCTTGACCTATGCAGTGTTGATTATTGCAGCAATCACCTTTGCAGTCGGAATGTTCCGACGTGACCCTTCTTTGACAGTCGGAGAAGCGGCATTGGCTAACCTTATGACCTCTGTTGCCCTTGCGGTTGCGGCTATTCCAGAAGGTTTGCCAGCAATCGTAACTGTTGTCCTTTCTCTTGGTACACAGGTCTTGGCAAAACGTAACTCTATCATTCGTAAGTTACCAGCCGTTGAAACACTTGGTTCAACTGAAATCATTGCATCAGATAAGACTGGTACCTTGACCATGAACCAGATGACTGTTGAGAAAGTCTACACAAATGGTCAATTGGTGGATGCTAAAGAAGCATTGGACGCAAGCAATACAACGCTTCGTGTTATGAACTTTGCCAACGATACGAAAGTTGACCCAACAGGTAAATTGATTGGTGACCCAACTGAAACGGCACTTGTTCAATTTGGTTTGGATCAAAACTTTGACGTTCGTGAAGTCTTGGTATCTGAGCCTCGTGTAGCTGAATTGCCATTTGATTCAACACGTAAATTGATGTCAACCGTTCACCAACAAGCTGCTGGAAACTTCTTCGTAGCTGTTAAAGGTGCTCCAGATCAGTTGTTGAAACGTGTAACGCAAATTGAAGAAAACGGTACAGTTCGTCCGATTACTGATGCGGATAAGCAAGCTATCCTTGCAACCAACAAAGAGTTGGCTAAACAAGCCCTCCGTGTCTTGATGATGGCATACAAGTATGTTGATGCTATTCCTGAGTTGGAATCTGACGTTGTTGAAAACGACCTTATATTCTCAGGTTTGGTTGGTATGATTGACCCTGAGCGTCCTGAAGCGGCAGAAGCTGTTCGTGTCGCTAAGGAAGCTGGTATCCGTCCAATCATGATTACAGGTGACCACCAAGATACAGCTGAGGCGATTGCAAAACGTCTTGGTATCATCGATCCAAACGATACAGAAGACCATGTATTTACAGGTGCAGAGCTCAACGAATTGACGGATGAAGAATTCCAAAAAGTCTTCAAGCAATATTCTGTATATGCTCGTGTATCTCCAGAACACAAGGTTCGTATCGTTAAGGCTTGGCAAAATGATGGTAAGGTTGTTGCCATGACTGGTGACGGTGTTAACGATGCACCATCACTTAAGACTGCCGACATTGGTATCGGTATGGGTATCACTGGTACAGAAGTTTCGAAAGGTGCCTCTGATATGGTCCTTGCAGATGACAACTTTGCGACTATTATCGTTGCGGTGGAAGAAGGACGTAAGGTCTTCTCAAACATCCAAAAAACCATCCAATATCTCTTGTCAGCTAACACAGCTGAAGTATTGTGTATCTTCCTTGCAACCCTCTTTGGTTGGGACGTATTGGAGCCAGTTCATCTTCTTTGGATTAACTTGGTAACAGATACACTTCCAGCGATTGCCCTTGGTGTTGAACCTGCTGAACCAGGTGTTATGCAGCACAAACCTCGTGGACGTAACTCAAGCTTCTTCTCAGGTGGTGTCATGAGTTCGATTATCTATCAAGGTATCCTTCAAACAGCGCTTGTCTTGGGTGTATATGGTTTTGCACTTCTTTACCCAGAGCACGCTGGAGATAACCATGCCATTCATGCGGATGCTCTTACGATGGCCTATGTTACTCTTGGATTGATTCAGTTGGTACATGCCTTCAACGTTAAGTCTGTTTACCAATCTATCTTTACCGTTGGACCATTCAAGAACAAGCTCTTTAACTGGTCAATTCCATTTGCCTTCCTTTTGTTAATGGCGACAATCGTTGTTCCAGGATTTAGCAATTTCTTCCATGTCTCCGTTCTCTCTCCAACTCAGTGGTTGGTAACCATTATTGGTTCAGGTCTCATGGTTGTTGTTGTAGAAATTGTGAAATTTGTACAACGTAAGTTGGGCTTGGATGAAAAAGCTATCTAATAGAGTTATTCAGCTTATCTTTTATTACTTCGTTAACTCGCCTTGGGAGTGGGAAAGAACTCAACTAGTCAAAAAAGAGTTCGTCTTCCCACCCCCGCACAGTTGATTAGGTCAGATTTAGAGTGTGAAACACGAACAAATCTGCCAATCAACCACTGCGCTGAGATGTTGACACGAACTCTGAGAAGTGGCTTTGGACTTTTTGCCCAGCCTCCTGCGCCTCGGTGCCTTGTACTAAAAGCAAACTGAAGACTATATCATTTGAAAAAGCTCAGATTTAGTGGTCTGAGCTTTTTTCTGTACTGATAATGTATTTTGGGAAGATTACTTGCCCCAAAAATGTAAAGATTAGAGATGTAGCAAGTAGGATTATCTTTATCATCGTAGAAAATTGGAAAAAGATGACAATTGGAAGGATAGCCAAGCTGAAATAGTAGAGGGTGAAGTACTTACTGTTTTCTATTATTTGAACCCTATCGCCGTCTTTAACCTGAATGCTTGATTTTTTATCCCCTCGAATGCTTAGTGTAACAGATGGTTGTGTAATTGGTAAGCTTAGAATTTTACCTTGAGTAACTGTCCCAGCAATTTTTCCATCTACCAGGAGTGGAAGTTTTTGGGAGGATAGTTGTTTGATAGGTTTTGGATAATGAATAATAACTCTCATATGAACCTCCTTGTAATCTAGTTTCATTATAGCAAAAAAAGAAAATATGTAAACGATTTCTGACACTGTTTTCCCCTGCAGGCTTGCTTGAAGAATAAGAAACTGCTATAATTTTGAAGAGGTAGGAGTTTATATGAATTATCTTCAGAATTATATTTTAAGTAAAAGCAGTTATTTGCCATCTGATAAGTTATTCATTCTGCAAAAAGAACTAGAAGATTTAGATGATGAGGCTTTGAACGTTCTTATGATGGTTGAGATGCGTCAACCTCTTGTCGCTCTTATTTTGGCTATTTTCTTCGGTGAGTTTGGTGTCGACCGTTTTTATGTCGGGAATAAAGAATTGGGATTTGCCAAGCTGATTGCTTTTGCAGTATCTTTTGTTACGCTATTTATCTTGATTGGGTTCTTGTTATTTTTGGGACTTTATTTGTGGAAGTTTATTGATTGCTTCTTAATCATGCGAGCATGTAAGGAGGCGAACTTTGAGCGTTTGATGCTACAAATCCATCAATATAAGGCTTTTCAGCATAGCAATCAGACATTTTAAGTAAGATATTTTTTTGAATAAGGGGAGGCTTGGTATTGTCTTCCTTTTCTGTTTTTTAGCAGGATGTAAAGTACTTGTAATATGGAACGAGCTTTGTCATAGAAGTGACATTTTATGGAACAGCATTTATGATATAATGATAAAATATGCTAGTTGAGAGGAGAATTTCTATGCAGACAAAGAAAATGAGTATGTTTTTATTTTTTGCCTATCTCCTTTTACTTACTTGGATGATTGTCTTTAAGATGGACTTGAGCATCTTATATGGACGCTATGGTTATGCTAGTATAAACTTAATTCCGTTTGCAGGAACAGCAGTCTATGATGGAGTGCTGGATTTTCCAGAAATTCTATTTAATATTGTAAGTTTTATTCCCTTTGGTATTTATATGGAAATGCTATTTCGTAAGGCATCGTGGGTGGCTAATCTATGTTTGATTATGTTAGTGAGTCTCTGTTTTGAGGTTCTGCAATATCTTCTTTTACTTGGAGTTGCAGATATAACCGATTTACTGGCTAACGGCTTAGGGGGAGCAATCGGTATTAATGTCATGTATGTCTTGACCAGTATTTGGCGGGAGAAGGCCTATGTTCGTATGAATATTTTTTGTTTTGCGCTAACGTTTTTTGTTATATTAATAACTTATTTAGCTATGTAGGTCTTGCTAAATATATCCAAAGTTTGCTAAAATGAATATAATGAATATTAAGGAAGAGATTATTAAATTATCTCAGGAAATTGGAATCTCGAAGATTGGTTTTACAACGGCTGATGATTTTGCTTATTTGGAGAAATCACTTCGTGCTAGTCAGGAAGAGGGGCGTTCGTCAGGCTTCGAACACAAGAATATCGAAGAACGTATTCGTCCCAAACTGTCTTTATCATCTGCCAAGACCATTATTTCTATCGCGGTAGCCTATCCTCGTCACTTACCTGTCAAACCCCATAAAACTCAGTTCAAACGAGGTAAAATAACGCCAAATTCCTGGGGCTTGGACTACCACTATGTCATACAGGACAAGCTAGAACGTTTGGCTCGTGGGATTGAGCAGTTGACGGATGGCTTGGAATATAAGGCCATGGTGGACACTGGTGCCTTGGTGGATACTGCTGTTGCCAGAAGAGCTGGAATAGGCTTTATCGGTAAGAATGGGCTAGTCATTTCTAAGGAATTTGGTTCCTATATGTTTCTAGGAGAATTAGTGACCAACCTGGACATCGAACCAGATCAACCAGTAGATTACGATTGTGGTGATTGCAATCGCTGTGTTGCAGCCTGCCCAACGTCTTGTCTATTAGGTGATACGACCATGAATGCCCGTCGCTGTCTGTCCTTTCAGACACAGGATAAGGGTATGATGGACTTGGAGTTTCGTAAGAAAATCAAGACGGTCATCTATGGTTGTGATATTTGCCAGATTTGTTGTCCTTACAACAAGGGAATTTCCAGTCCACCTGTGGTGGAGATCGACCCTGATTTGGCTGAGCCTGAGCTGATTCCATTCTTGGACTTGTCAAATGGGCAATTCAAGGAAAAATTTGGCATGATTGCTGGTTCTTGGCGGGGGAAAAATATTCTCCAGCGCAATGCCATCATAGCCTTGGCTAATAGTAATGATCGCTCTGCTATTCCCAAACTCCTAGAAATTATCGATAAAAAACAAAATCCGGTCCACATGGCGACGGCTATCTGGGCCTTGGGGCAATTGGTCAAACAGCCTAATGATGAAATGGTAGACTTTATCGCAGGTATTTCATCAGACAATGATGATGTTATAGCGGAGCAAGCGGCCTTTCTCAACATGGTAAAGAGCCTGCAAATGTGATATAATAAAGAGATGAATAAAAATGAGGTGTATATGGATACAGCAGAAATTCGCCAAAAGATTGAAGAACTTGGCAAAAAATTAACTTCTTTTAGGGGGTCTCTTTGACTTAGAAGGTCTGGAAGAAGAGATTGCCATTCTTGAGAACAAGATGACGGAGCCAGATTTCTGGAATGATAATTTGGCTGCTCAGAAGACGTCTCAGGAGTTGAATGAATTAAAAAATACCTATGGAAATTTCCATCAGATGTTGGATTTATATGATGAATCTGAAATTTTGCTAGATTTTCTAGCAGAAGATGAGTCTGTTCGGGATGAATTGGTTGAGAAGTTGGCAGACTTGGACAAAGCCATGACTGCCTATGAGATGACCTTACTTTTGTCGGAACCCTATGATCACAATAACGCTATCTTGGAAATCCATCCAGGTTCGGGTGGTACCGAGGCACAAGACTGGGGTGAAATGCTCCTGCGGATGTATCAGCGTTATGGAAATGCCAAAGGTTTTACAGTAGAAACATTGGATTATCAAGCTGGTGATGAGGCAGGTATTAAGTCCGTAACTCTGAGCTTTACAGGTCCAAATGCCTATGGTTTGCTCAAATCAGAAATGGGAGTTCATCGTTTGGTGCGTATCTCACCATTTGACTCTGCCAAACGCCGCCATACTTCCTTTACTTCGGTAGAGGTCATGCCTGAATTGGACGATACCATTGAAATTGAAATCAGAGATGATGAAGTGAAGATGGATACCTTCCGGTCAGGAGGTGCTGGTGGACAGAACGTCAACAAGGTCTCAACAGGTGTTCGATTGACGCACATTCCGACAGGGATTGTGACTCAGTCCACAGTTGACCGTACTCAGTATGGAAACCGAGACCGTGCAATGAAACTCTTGCAGGCTAAATTGTATCAATTGGAGCAGGAGAAGAAGGCGGCAGAGGTCGACTCACTCAAGGGTGACAAGAAAGAAATCACTTGGGGAAGTCAGATTCGTTCTTATGTCTTTACACCTTATACAATGGTAAAAGACCACCGTACTGGTTATGAGGTGGCTCAAGTCGATAAGGTTATGGACGGAGACTTGGACGGCTTTATAGATGCTTATTTAAAATGGCGAATTAGCTAAGAATCTGTATTTACAAGTGAGGTACTTGTATATAAGAGAGAGTTTTTCGCTCATCAAGGAAGTTTTTTGAGAGAATACGGACTGTATTTTAAAAAAACGTTCTCAAATCTAAAGAAAGGACTGTCTAAGACAGAAAATCCTATGGGAATTATAGAAATGAAAGACGTTTCCAAGAAATATGGAAACGGAACGACTGCCCTTCGCGGAGTATCAGTCAATGTTGAAGCGGGAGAATTTGCCTATATTGTAGGTCCTTCTGGTGCAGGTAAGTCAACCTTTATCAAACTCTTGTATCGGGAGGAAAAGCTCGATAAGGGGAGTTTAAAGGTTGGTAAGTTTGACCTTGCAAAAATTAAAAAGAGAGATGTTCCTCTTCTGCGTCGTAGTGTAGGAGTGGTTTTCCAAGACTACAAACTCTTACCTAAAAAGACTGTCTTTGAAAATATTGCTTATGCCATGGAAGTTATCGGTGAGAAACCACGGAATATCAAGAAACGTGTAATGGAAGTTTTAGATTTGGTTGGTTTGAAGCACAAGATTCGTTCTTTCCCAAATGAACTTTCAGGTGGTGAGCAACAGCGGATTGCTATTGCCCGTGCCATTGTAAATAATCCTAAAGTATTGATTGCTGATGAGCCAACTGGTAACTTGGACCCCGAAAACTCTTGGGAAATCATGAATCTATTGGAGCGAATCAATTTGCAGGGGACAACGGTTCTTATGGCAACTCATAACAGCCAGATTGTTAATACCCTCCGCCATCGGGTAATCGCGATCGAAGACGGTCGAGTAGTACGGGATGAAGAACAAGGAGAGTATGGATACGATGATTAGACGATTTTTTAGACATTTTATTGAATCATTGAAGAGTTTGAAGCGAAATGGTTGGATGACAATTGCAGCTATTTCATCTGTAGCTATTACTCTTACTTTGGTTGGTCTATTTGCTTCAGTTATTTTAAACACAGCAAAGCTTGCTTCGGATTTGGAACAGAATGTACGTATCAATGTATACTTGAGAGCGAACTCAACTGATCAAGCTGAGACGATTGTGAACGAAGCAGGAGAGACGGTAGCTAATCCAGATTTCCAAAAGGTTTACAATCAGATTACAGCCTTAGAAAATGTACAATCTGTTACTTATTCAAGTAAGGATGAACAGTTGCAGAAATTAACAGCTACCTTGGGAGATACTTGGAACTTATTCCAAGGAGATGCCAATCCACTTTACGATGCTTATATCATTGATACGACAGATCCAAATTATGTTAAATCTGTGGCTGCAGAAATTGCAAAAATTGATGGTGTTACAGAGGTTCGAGATGGTGAAGTAGAGACAGAGCGTATTTTCAAGTTGGCTGATTTAGTTCGGACTTGGGGATTGGCAGCGACTGGTTTGTTACTCTTTACGGCGGTCTTCTTGATTTCCAATACCATTCGAATTACTATTATTTCTCGTAGCCGTGAAATTCAGATTATGCGTCTGGTTGGTGCTAAAAACAGTTATATTCGTGGACCATTCCTCTGGGAAGGTGCCTGGGTAGGGTTCCTCGGAGCTATTTTACCTTCTGTTTTAGTCTATTCTCTTTATAAGATGATCTATACTTCAGTAAATGCTAGTCTTGCTAGTCAAGATTTGTCTCTGATTAGTATGAATGTCTTTGTTCCAGGAATGATTGGCGCACTTTTTGTAATTGGTATTATTATTGGTTCCTTGGGATCAGTCATTTCCATGAACCGCTACTTAAAAATTTAATAGACAAGCTACATGTAAAAAGGTCTGCACAATAATGAGGCAGACCTTTTTGTTATGGATGTCTATGGTGAGAAGATTCGTTCATTTCTTGCTTAATAGCACAGTCGCAGGAACAATCTCCGCAGGATCCTTTTCCTTTGATGAGACTGCGAATAGCAAGAGAAAATAAGATGACGATGATGAGAAAGAGGATAAGTGTGGGCATTAATATTCTCCTTTTTCTAATGTTTTTAGCGTGACGATTGGAAGAGTATTGGCTGGTTTTTTCACTAGGCTGTAGATGGCTATGATAATTAGAAAGATAGCGATAAATGTCCAGACGGTTGGTAATTGTCCGTAGATAAGTACAAGACCAATCTGATAGATAACCAAACTACTTGCATAGGCTAAACCTGTTTGGAAACCGATAGCAATCCATGTCCACTTGGCTTCTCCCATTTCACGGTGAATGGCACCAATAGCCGCAAAACAAGGGGCACAGAGGAGATTGAAGACTAGGAAGGAATAGGCTGATAATGCGGTATAGTCTTGTTGTAAAAGCCCCCAGAGTTCGGGATTTTCTTCGGTTGTTTCTCCTAATTTATAGAGGATACCAAAGGTGGCAATGACGGTTTCCTTGGCTAAGAGACCTGTAATGGCTGCAACAGTTGCTCGCCAATTTCCAAAACCAAGTGGGGCAAAGAGGAGAGAAAAACTGCGTCCAATGAAGGCTAAGATACTCTCATCTGTTTCTACCATTTGTAAAGACCAATTATAGGAACTACTGAACCAAATAATGATGTTGGTCACAAATATAATGGTACCAGCTCGTTTGATAAAACTAAGTGCCTTATCGAATGCATACCGGAGAACCGTACTGAGTTTCGGTAAGTGATAAGATGGTAATTCCATGATAAAGGGGCTTGCGACTCCACCGAGCTGCTTGGTCTTTTTTAGTGCCATTCCGGATAGGACGATGGCAGCCATACCGACAAAATAGGCGCTTGGAGCAATCCAAGGATTGTCAGGAAAGAAAGCACCGGCTACCAGCGAAATGATAGGAAGTTTGGCAGAACAGGGCATGAAGGTTGCTGTCATAATGGTGATTTTTCGGTCCTGTTCATTTTCGATAGTCCGGCTTGCCATGACTCCAGGAACGCCACAGCCTGTGGAAATCAACATGGGAATAAAGGATTTGCCTGATAGCCCAAAACGTCTAAAAATCCTATCCATGACAAAGGCGACTCGGCTCATATAGCCGATGTCTTCCAAGATTCCCAAGCAGACGAAGAGGACGAAAATTTGTGGTACAAAACCTAGAATGGCTCCGCATCCTGCAATAATGCCATCAAGGACCAGAGATTGTAGCCAGCCAGCGATTTCAAATCGATCTAGATTTTCCTGAATAAGGCTTGGAACAAGCTCTCCGAAGAGGATATCATTCACCCAGTCAGTCCCCATTGTACCAACCGTTTGAATAGACAGGAAGTAGGTCAGCCACATGACTGCCGCAAAGATAGGGAGGGCAAGAAAACGATTGGTAACAAGTCGGTCGATGTTATCAGACAGGTTAAAAGTCTTATCGCTGTCTTTTGTGACCAGTTCTGTGATTTTCTCGATAAATTGGTAGCGTTGATTAACGATAATGGCTTCCATATCGTCTGCGTAAATTTTTTCCAAAATGGCAATGATTTCGGTCAAATCAAGCATATCTTGTGCATTTAGTTGCAATTGGTCTAGAATGACTTGATCTTGTTCGAGTAGCTTAATGGCGTAGAAGCGTTTTTGATGATTTGGGATGGAATCCGATAATAGGTCAATAACTTGGGCGAGACCGGCTTCAAATTGTTTGTCATACTGAGGATAGATTGGCTCGGCTTGTTGATTGGTAATTTTTTCTACTTCATGGAGGAGCTGGGATATACCTAGCTTTTTTAGTGCACTGATAGGCTGTACAGGAACTCCCAATTGATAGGAGAGCTGGTCGCTGTTTATTGAGCGACCTTGACTTTTCAGGGCGTCTGTCATATTGAGGGCGATAACAATAGGAAGGCCCATTTCTAATAACTGCAAGGTTAGATAGAGATTTCGCTCCAAGTTTGTTGCATCAAGGACGTTGAGGATAGCAGCTGGTTGGTCCGCTATCAAATAATCTCTGGCAACCCGTTCTTCTGGTGTGTAGGGAGATAGTGAGTAGATACCTGGTAAATCTTGAATTAGTAAATGCTTTCGCTTTTTGATTGTTCCAGATTTTCTTTCAACGGTGACTCCAGGCCAGTTACCAACACGTTGGTTGGTTCCTGTTAGGAGGTTGAAAAGAGTTGTTTTTCCGCTATTTGGATTTCCTGCAAGGGCGATGTGTTTTGTCATTTCTTCACCTCGCTTGTGATTTGAACACCAATCATTTGCGCTTCGGATTTGCGTAGTGTCAGCTCATATCCTCTCAAGGTGATTTCGATTGGATCTCCCAGGGGCGCGACTTTTTTGAGAAATAGCTGCGTGTTCTTTGTAAGTCCCATATCCATGAGGCGACGACGGAGTGCACCTGTTGCATAGATGTCCATGACCTTAGCTGAGCTACCAATAGGTGCCTCAGATAGATTGATTATTTCCGTAGCTGACTTTTCTATTAAAACCAGAGATTCAATAATTTCTCTGTCTAGGGCTAGACGGCTTGCCTTGACTTGGAAAATAGCATTGGTCTTGGTTTTTGAAATGATGCGAATCTCTTCTCCGACTTTCAAACCCAAGTGCGCTAAGTGTTTACGAATATCATCTTGCGTTAGACAATCTTTGACTAAATAAGATTGTCCAACTTGAAGGTTTTGCAGTTTCATATCGTTTCCTTTGTGATTTTTATAACAATAGTATAGCATAATTCCTTAAAAGTGTCAGACAATTTTTAGGAATGGTTTATTTTCTCTTTATTTTTTCCAAAATTTCAAGTTGAAGTTAGCCACCCAAAAGAAATTCACTTGGCGACTTGTAGTCCAAGCATTTTTTAGGGTAGTTGTTAATCCAATTTTCGATAAAAGCTACTTCTTTCGGAGTCGTTTTCTTGGTTCCTTTAGGTAACCATCTCCGAATTAATCGATTATGATTTTCATTTGAACCTCTCTCCCATGAAGAGTAAG
>NZ_JAOTGJ010000037.1:0-15326 GCF_044427225.1 Streptococcus sp. 2022WUSS037
ATAACAGATGCTTCAGTAATACTGCCCGTTTTCTCACAGTATGCGAGAACTTTTTTACGAAAATCTAATGAATATGCCATAAATACATTATACCACAAATGTACTGTTTTTGTTTCATTTTACTATATATAGCTCATGATGAGGATAGCTCTCAAACGTGGTGTTTGTATTGCGTTAATAGCTTTCAAAATCTCATTAGCCTCGTTTGGTGCTTCACGTTGCCCTTGCCCTTGTAGTCTTCAAGGTCAAACTCAAACAGCTTTATGGTCCAATTCTCATCTACCTGTATCAAGTCACGATCGAGAATAGCTACCCGACACCAGTGTTTAAACTCTTTTAGTTTTCTTTTTGCTAGTTGTTTGCTCAAGTTCTTCCAGTCCTTTCTTGTGATAGTCATATAGGCTACTCTGGGAATAGTAGGGCAGTGTCCGCTTAATCATTGGCCAAGAATAGCCGTTTATGTACTTCAACCGCATTATCAGACTTACAAATGGGTCAGCGATTGCATCTATTCGGGCGGACAGTTCGCTATAGTCAGCATACAACTGTGCTAGGTCAGTTTCTAGTTGCTCAATCTTCTCAATCCGTTTGACAACCTGGTCTTCTGTAGTGTTCTTTTTGGAACGTGTTACCCTCTGGCTTTGATAGTCTGGTGTGTTGATAATGCCAGCTCTCAAGGTTTCAATTTCTCGCTTCTTTGCCTGTACCAGCTTTTCAAACTTTGCTAACTGTTTTAGATTCATGACATACCTCCATCAAGTCGCATCATGACCAACCCCAATAGTCCGCAAAAATTTCTGTAATTCGCTCCAAGCGTTTCTGTGTAGATTTCAAGCTTGAGCTTGTGAGTTCGGCGACTTCTTCGGGCGTGTGTTCGTGTATCCAACGTAATTCAAACACTCGTGTCATTGTCTCGTCTAAGGTCTTTAGCGTAGCTTCTACGGCTCTTTTTTGGCACTCTAGACCTTTTAGCTTTATATCACTGTCAAACCGTTCTACAAGCCATTCTGTGCGTTTGTTTATTCGGTTGACCTTGCTAGCTCCTATGTTGATGTCTGTCCTATGCTCTGTTTCAATTTCTAGTTTTCTTCTCGCTATTCGATTGGGTAGATACTTGTATCGTAGTAGAATGCGGTCAAGAAACTTATATTGGGTATTTTTTGACAACTTCAAGCCCTCCGTGTGATATAATAGTTTCGGGTATTATTCACAGAGTCAGTACGAGCAGTGCTGGCTTTTTTAGTCATTTCTCTAAGTTCGCTCGGAGTTCAATATGTTATTTCCTCGGGGTTCACTCGTGGTTCAATAAGTTGTTTCCTCGGAGTTCATCACGCGCCACCTCGCCAAAACCTTATCTTTTTTAAGGCTGCCGAAAGTGCCGAATACCTCCCTAGATTTTACTTATCCAACCTAGCCTAAACCTAATCATTTTCATTCATCTAACTTTAAGTATTATATAGCGTTCGGATATTCGTGGTTTTGAAAAATCAAAAAACGTTCCGTATTTTTGCGTTTAGGGGTGCAACTTATAACCTCGTAAACACTTGATAGTAGTAGCTTTTTAGCTCCCAACCGTTCTGCCTTTATTTGTTTTGTAAAGCGAACGTTTGTAGTGTTTGTCCGTTTTGGAAATTGACAAAGTACTTCACCTAGATAACCCTCTCAGCCAATAGTATTTATTCCGCATCTTCAGCAATGATGGCTCGTAACTCTTCAACCGTCAAATCTTCAAATGGATTATGAGGTGCAACGGATACCGTACCATCATGTTCAAGTTTTGTCTTGGTCTTAAATTCGTCATCTTTCCGTTCCAAGTACCATTTTGAAATAGCCACGTCCCCGTCTTCTATAGCGTTAGATATATTTAACTTAGCCCGTGTTTTCACACGTTGCTTAAGCAACTCTTTTCGGTCAAGAAAACCAGGATTTTTATCGCAATAATCATAAAGTGTAGGTTTACTGATATCGGCATAAAGACAGGCTTCTTCGTCGCTTAAACCTCTTAAAAATGCTTCCTCTAATTTCTTTACCGTTCCTTGCGTCATCTTGGTTGGTCTACCACCTTTATTTTTTACCATGCTACTCCTCTCTAATCTTAGCACAAAAAGAGGCGGTCGCCTCTCTCTGCTATTCTGCTCACTGCGTGTCTGGACAATCATCATCCCACACGCTACTGATGATTATCAATAATGTCTACCAACAAAATAACCAGTACTATCACGTACAATATAACCATCACGGATAGCCCATAAAATAAACAAATACATAAAATCTTTGTAACTAGCCACCTTATAGATAACTTCTTCATATTGAAACTCGTCCCAGTTTGAAATATATGACATCTTCCCCGTTGCGGGGGTCATTAGGTCAAGTTTATACTTTTCAGCCGTTTCAAAAATTTTTTTGTTCCGTCTACTTATCCCTTTATGATTGGATAGTAGTACTCGTTCAGATTTTCCATAGTTGATGCCTTGCCATGTCTTTGTATCCGGGTTAAATACTAGCACCCGTCTAGCCTTATCCCAAACATACCTCATAGGCTCATTCTTGGCTAACCAACCAGCCATGTCTTCTTTTTTTTGAAAAGGAGGCATATACTCAAATTCTAAAAAATTCTTATCTCTAATCACTTAATGCACCATATTTTTATATGTTAACTGTCATCCCCATGGCAAAAAATTATTTTTTATTTTTCGCTTGTGGAAGTGCAAGGGACCAGGATAAAGGGGCGGACTCTAACGCCCCCTTTTCCTTGTCACTACTTCCACACTTAACATCCGCCGGTCAAACTACTACTGACGCTAGGCTGTAGTAGTCAATGTCCCTATTTTAACTCATGTTAATTTAACATCACTTAACATTACTTAACATCTTAGAATTATCAAGGTTTTAGGCTTGTTTTTGGTAAGTAACATTAGTTAAATTAACATGAGTTAACACAGCTTAACAAAGCATGTATTTCCATGTTAAATTGATGTTAATTAACATGTTAAATTTAACCTAAATTTAACACGATTTTAACGTTAATTAACATCGCTTAACATACATACTGTGGTCATTTTATTATAGTATATCTTGGTATCGTCCATCTATGATTGCTATGGTATTATATGCCTTTTTCTTCCATGTTGCGATTGTCTGACGAGATACTCCCAGATACTCAGAAAGTTCTTTTTGGTTTGGATAATACTCATATTTATCAAAAAATCCATGTATTCCGTCAGTTAATTTCGCAGTAAAAACTTCTCTCTCATTTTCTTCCTCGATTGTGCTTCGAATTCTCTCATCAGAAATTTTTAGACCAGGTTCATGAAATTCTAATATTTTGGTATCATCGTGCTTCAATATTGGATAATAAAAAAGGTTGTTTGTTGCCTCCTTAGGTGGAAAAGAATTAGAAACTGTTTCTAAGCGCCAATAAGTACGATTTTTTATAGGATTATCTAGCGCGTGAAACTTGTCAAAAATCCCTGTTTTCGTTTCCTCTGGAAGTGAAATTAAAGCAGTTTCTAAATGCTCAAACAGTTGTTCGCTGTTACTATCAGCTCTTTCAAGGTATTTATCGGTTACGTTCATTAGATAATACCTTTTATTATGAGTGTTCAGAATGTTTTTGGAAAATTCCCATACAGCTAATAACCGTTCTCTTCTTAATAATTCTGGATCTAATTCCAATGGGATTAGTTCTATTAAACTGTCACAATAATTAAGAATATCGGACCACTCAGCCATGGCACGCGCCTCATCATTTCCAATAGGTCTATGACTATGACTTTCTGTAAAAATAACGCATGAATTAGTTTCGCTGGTTAATCGGTTCAGCTCTACTAACCTATTTTCTTTTTGCCATGTTGGCGTAGGTATATTATCCAATGAGTCAATAACTACCGCCCTATAATGCTGCGTATTCATTGCTTGAATAATATCATCAACTAGATTGGAAATTCCTTGAGTAACTTCAATATTCAAGATATCTATATTGCTAACAGAAGTACGATCTAACTGCAGATGTTCAAGTGCTTTATTAAACCTTACTATACACTCCTGTTTTGATATGTTCAAATTGACGTACAGAACTTTTGAAGTATTGCACTGCCAACCTAGCCAATTAAGGCCGTAGGCTACTGATACAGCTAAGTGAATAGCTAGACTGGTTTTTAAAGAAACTTTTGGGGCTGAAATAGCTAGTTTTTGTCGCCTTCTTAATAAGTCTTTAATCAAACTAGGTTCTAGCATGATTTGTTCATTTGAAAGCTCTGACAATCTAATAATTTTATGTTGTAAAGGTGTTGTATCTGTCGTCATTTATTTCTCCGTTTCTTTTTCAGCTTCTTCAAGCGCTGCTGTTCTTTGATATGCTCAAAGGTTGGGCGACGGTCTTTCATGTTGCTTTCTCGTCCTATTCGTAGTCCGTTTAGTGCTGGATGTTTTAGATGTTTACCGCCCATTCTCTACCCCCAAAAATATTAGAATATCACTGACCCTATAAAAGATTTTTCTAGTGTCCTCTATTGGTGGTTGGTAGCGTCTCAGCCCATTCTTTTCCCACCGTTGCAAAGTCTTGTACTCAATATCTAGTTCATCCTTCAACTGTTCGGCGGTCATTAGTCCAAGTATTCTTGGTTTGACTTTCTCACGCGCATCCAGATACTTACCAACCATATCCAGCAAGCCGTGAGTTAGATTCTGCTCGCTCTCTCTGCTTAGGCTAAACATCTCGGTACTTCCTCCAATCTTCTAAGTCAGCAGTCAAAAGCGCGTGGATACGCTTATGTTCTTGGTCGTATTGGCGTTGGAGTGGTAGCACCCCTGCAAGCCGTTCTACTTCATTCTGGGGGATATAGTAGCCCCCTAGCTTGTTATCACGTCCGCCACATACTGGAATACCATAATCAACTATAAGCTGGTGTATATGCTCCCGAATGGTTCGGATGTCCAAACCTGTCAGCCTTTCTATGTCTGGCGCAGTGATTGGCAATTCCATTCCAAGCGGTAGTAGCTTGAAAACTTTATAAAGATGTTCTGGTAGTCGATTTTCTGTCATGCCTGTACCTCCAGACTTGCAATTTTGTATTTTATCCAAAGCAACTTATCATCATGAGCCATAGCAAGATACTCCTGCATTTCTTCTGGTGTTGTGTGTTTGAGTATAATTTCAGCAATGTATTCAAGTTCTGCTTGTGTCATGTCTGTCCTCCTAGTTGTAGTATCTGCCCTGTGATTGAATATAAGCCCCATAGTTCGCATTTGTCAGCGGTCTGGTATCTTTACCCTCGGTCTTGATTTTAGGCTCTATATCAAGCTGAAAAGTGCCCAAACCAACGCGAAACCATAGAAAGAGGTTCAGCGGTGTAAAGATTGCTATCAACGTCAAAGCTGTTTCGATTGTCATTTCTTGCATTTTTTAGCCTCCTCCTTGGCTATTTTTTTCATATGCTCAAAATCTTGTAAGGCTAGTTTTAAGTACCACATCGGATTGCCTACCTCTACCTTATCCTCATATCCAGCTTTAAGAAGTAGCATCCTAGTGCGTTCGATTCTTGAAACGAAACCATTCAAAGCAAGTTCTATCGGTGTCAAATCACCATATGGAACTCGTACAACATCCTCGTGAAAGTGTTTCAGCATGATGTCGGTTAGATAGTGCAATGTCCATCCTGTTTCATGATCTAGCTGATATACTTTGCTGATGACTGCCTCTAGCTCTTCCGATATTGCAGCCTTTACGGGTGCGTATTCATTGCTAGATGCTTCAAAATGGATTATCGTATCTCTGTTACTATCTTTCATATGTTTTTTACCTCGTTTTTTAATGTGTCTGTGTGATGACCCTTTAGGGCTTTCTCCGTGAGTTGAAAAGACTTTGCTTATTGGTTCTTTACTATACGTTTTCTTTTCCTAGCCTAGACTATTCCCAGCGGTTGCCCCCGCCCAGACTTACCAGGTTGCCCCCTATGGTCGTGTAAGCCCGTGCCAAAATAATAGCCTAGCTGTGTGTGATTTTCTTAGGGTGGTTTAGGTTGCCCTGGGTCCATAGCTGCCTAATGGCGATACCAGCACCTAATACTTTTCTGCTCCAGTTTTAAGGGTTAGCGCCCCTCTGTATGGTCAAAGTGTCCTAGATATGCTATAATCTAGCTATAAAACTTTTACTAAAACCCTTACGGCTTGCCTGCTGATTTGTGTTTTAGTCATTTTTTTCAAGGCTTGCTACTTTGGTCGGTTGCATAAGCCTTTTTTGTTGTCGTTTTTAACGTTCTCTACAGCCGTTTTCAGCTCTCAAAATCTTCTCTGGTATATTTATGTTTCAAATCGCTGAAAGTGCTATCTTTCTACTCTCCTGTGTCGTAAAATCGATTCTAGCTATAATCTCCTCCGTCTGATGAATATAACCATAGGAAAAGCAGTAACAAGCCGATTAGTATTCCCATCGTCAGTCCTCCTTTCACGCGCCTTGTGGTGCGTTTTTTAATGATCTGAATACCATTGTCTTTATGTCTTGGTAAGTCATGCCAAGGTTAATCATAGCAATAGCCATGTCCTCTAATGCTTGGTATCTGATCAGCTCTTGACTGGTTAGGCTGTCAATACCTGTCTTACCGCCACGTTTTGCTACTAACTGCTTTTTGTTCATCCCAGTAGTACCTTTGAGTAAAAGATTTGTAACGGTGCTGTGCGCGTGTCTGGGTCTCGCTTCCCAGTTCTCTATGCTGTCGTGTAGAGTTTTGCGCTTAGGCTTTTCTAGTGCCCTCTGGTAACGGAATTGTGCCACCTCGTCCCGCATTTCAAAGAATGCTTTGACTAGGTTTTCCTTAAAGTTTGCGACTTGCTCGGTATTCTTTAGAAACGTGATCAGCAATGTTGCTTGTTGTTCGTTTAGAATATAATCTTTTGACTGTTGCCCACTCTCCATAGCTTGGATTTTAAATCCAACCTTTCCGAAACGTTCAAAGCGTTCAAGATTTTTTCTGATTATACGTGTAACAGTGTGGTGTTGCACCTCTGCACATTCTGCCACTATGCTACTCAATGTATACGGCTCTTTCCGTCCGTCCATGTAGACTAATTCCATTGACTAACCTCCAATCACTGACACTAGCTTAGCCACTCGCTCAAGACCTGCGGTGATGTCTGCTAGGTTATCCATTTCCTGCACCTCAGCAATCTTATTTTTGATATAAGTTAAGTCGCTGATACCTGGTAGGGGCTGGGTTGTCGGTTGGTCTTGAATTAGTTCGCCTTGCATGTAATAGCCTTGTGTTCGGATTTCTTTCAGAATGTTTTTGACTACTTTCTTGAATTCTTTGGCTTTGGGTTTGCTTGATCTCATAAGTACTTCATAGAGTCCATGCTCAGTTAAAAACCAAACTTGCTGACCACTACGAAAATTTTTCGTATGTCCCTCTAAAGCTGTTCCTTTTACCTTTTCGTCTTCATCTACTTTTTTTAACATAGATTGAACGTCATAGTAGCCTTGACCTGTTTTCGCATAGTCAATCATTTCAGCAATGTCCCTAGCTCTAAATAATGGATCTTGTTCAGTGCCATAAATGTCTAGCGGTTGCCCATGGAAATTATCAGTTCGGATAACTTGTAAATAGCGTCCGTTTTCATTAACTTCTTCAAAAATACTTACCTGTGTTGTCATATTCTGTTTAACCTCTCTATAAAGTTTATTCAGCTTCTGTCTGCTCTTTGGGCTAGGGTTGTGCTTGCCTGTAGCCCACTTGCCAACGGTGCGCGGATCTGTTCCAATACGCTGGCCAATAGCAACCAAGTTCAAACCGTGGTCACTGCGTAGCTCTTCGATGACCTTGCTGTAATTCCTCCGCATTGCTTGCTCCTTTCTAGTCTTCTGGTGTTAGCAGTTCGTCAATGGTCACGCCCAAATAGTTTGCGACTTTCTGAAGCGTTTCAATATCTGGCTTCTTGGTGCGTTCGTAGTACAAAGCTGTCAAAGTACTCTTAGAAATGCCTGTGGCCTCTGCAACGTGTGAAACTTTCTCACGTCGTTTTGCTAACAATACACGCATATTGTTTTTCATGGTCTTTGCTCCTTTCTTTTTTTTATAAACCAACCTGAATAGATTGAAAGGTGTTGTGGTTGGTTATGTTGTACTTTTTGTGCAACTCTTGTTGCTGGTTTTGATTATATTGCACTTTTTGTTCATTGTCAATACTTTTTTTTGAAAAAGTTGTATTTTTTGTTCACTTCTTTAATTTTTAATGCTATAATCACAATTGAAAGGTGTTGAAATTGATGAATAGATTGAAAATTTTACGCAAAGAAAAAGGCGAAACTCAAGACCAGGTTGCAGAAATAGCTGGAGTGAGTAAACGCTCTTACATATATTGGGAAAACGGTGAAAGACAAATCAAACCAGACAAAGCTCAGGCACTAGCTGACCATTTTGGAGTAAGTGTTGGGTATCTGTTGGGGTATAGTGATTTTAAAAATAATCAAGAACTCGTCCAGAAAATCCATGCTGATTTCCCGAAGGATGTTGCTTGGAAAGTAAGCGGTTCTGTTGTAAAGTTCGGAGAATTACCTCTTGAAAAAATTAATCAAACATATGGAGAGAGTCTTTCTGCATCATTGATTAATCTACTGGGGTTGCTCTCTTTTCACGATAGGGAGTTAGAAACAATCTATAAATTCTTAGCACTTGGTCCTGGTCAACAAGAGGTCATCCATGATTTAACTGTCAAACTATTTAATTTAAATAATTCAAATTCTGACTAGCTCACCTACCTGCTCATACGCCACCGTAGCCCCCTCACCACGTTCAAACACTCCTCAGGTATATTTACCCTGCCACAATATTCCACGCTCTCAGGGGCGTTCTAGTGGGCTGTGTAGGGTTAGAAAAGGTGAGATTTCCTAACAGTGAAAAATTAGTCAGGTTTTATCAGTTGTTGAAAAAAGTCCGCATAAGTCTGCATTAAAAATGTTAGCTTTTGTTAATAGCTGAAAAAAAATAAGGTTTTGTAAGGTTGTATATTTTAGCAATTTGTCAGCGCGTGATACTATCATCGTCCAAGGCAGTAAAATACCGTATAATTCCAGTCTATTTTGATACTATCCTACGTTTCTCGCATTCTGGGACAGTAAAACGCAACATAATGCCGTTAAACCATTTGACAACTGAATAAAGGGGTGCTATACTTGGGGTAAGATGATGAAAGGATTTCACTTTGACAAGTAAGTCCAAACAAAAAGCCCCCAACGGTCCGAACGTTGAGGGTTTTTATTTTGCCCCGAAAGGCTTTACTTGTTGCGGTTGTTTAGCCAATACTCAAACAATGCTGTTAGAATACCAACCAACAAAGGCAAAAGAAACGTGATGATGATGGTTTCATTTGACAAGTAAATCACCTCCCTTCAATAAAATCCGGGGGCTTGTCTATCATATCAGAATATTATCCACCCTGTCAAACGCTCTAAAACGCCCATATTCGCATTTTAATCTTGACCGATATATATTACCCTACTAAGCCAAAATAAACGAAAATGGGGCTGTTCTCGTAGCCCTGCGCATGATATAAAACCTTTACGGCTTGCCTGCTGATGATAGAAAGGGAATATCATGAAAATAACTGAGGTAAAAAAGAAAGATGGTAGCATTGTCTACCGTGCCAGTGTTTACCTAGGAGTAGATGCCATCACTGGTAAGAAAGTCAAGACTAATGTCACGGGCAGGACCAAGAAGGAGGTTAAAAACAAAACTCAGCAAGCTATTGCAACTTTTAAAACAGACGGGGCAACACGCTACCAAAGTGCTACCATAACCAATTATCAAGAGTTAGCAGAATTGTGGTGGAATAGCTATAAGCACACAGTAAAGCCAAATACCCGTGGGAATGTCAAAGCACTGTTAAATAGGCACGTCATTCCACTATTCGGAGCCTATAAGCTCGATAAACTGACGACCCCACTCCTCCAAAGCATCGTCATCAAATTAGCAGACAAAACAAATACAGGGGAAGCTGTTGCCTATCTGCACTATGACAAAATCCACGCGCTGAACAAACGTATATTGCAATACGGTGTTGTTATGCAAGTTCTGCCATACAATCCAGCTCGGGAAGTCATATTGCCCAGGAACGCAAAAAAAGCCACTCGGAAGAAGGTAAAACACTTCAACGACGAGCAGCTTAAACAGTTTCTTGACTACTTGGACAGCTTAAACTTAACCAATTACAGAAACCTCTACGAAGTGACTTTATACAAGTTTCTATTAGCCACTGGTTGCCGTATCAATGAGGTGCTGGCACTGCACTGGTCAGATATTGACTTGAACAACGCCACGGTCAGCATCACAAAAACACTAAACCGCTATGGATCAATCAACTCCCCCAAGTCAAACGCCAGCATCCGCGATATAGACATCGATAACCAGACGGTAGCCATGATGAAAGAATACAGACGGCGACAGATACAAGAGGCTTGGACCCTCGGACGTTCTGAAACGGTAGTATTTTCCGACTTTATCCATGACTATCCTGAGGATAAGACTCTGGGGAACAGGTTGACCACACGCCTGAGGAATATCGGACTGCCTAACATCGGCTTTCACGGTTTCCGCCACACGCACGCTAGTTTGCTGCTTAACTCCGGAATACCCTACAAGGAACTTCAGCATCGTCTTGGTCATTCTAGAATATCAATGACCATGGACATCTATAGCCACCTCTCAAAAGAGAGGGCAAAAGATGCTGTTACATTTTATGAAAAAGCCCTTGGAAACCTCTAAGGGTGAACAAAAAGGTGAACAAATTCAGTTTACAGGACTTTACACCACTGTAAAACACCTTGATACGACTGGTTTTTTAGCACGTTAAACACAAATCATACCTTTTTGTGATATAATATTCTGTAACGAGGTGACTTATGGAATTTAAAATATTTGATGACTACATCACATTACAAGCATTGCTAAAAACGACTGGTATTCTCCATTCAGGAGGTGCCATTAAAGGATTTTTAGAAGAAAATACTATTCTTTTCAATGGAGAAGAGGAAAAAAGACGCGGTAAAAAAATCCGCATCGGAGATGTTATCACACTCCCAGACCACAACATCAGCATCACAATCGTCGCTCCTAGTGCAGAGGAAATCAAACAGCACCAAGAGGATCAAGCTGAAAAAGAACGTGTGGCTGCAATCGTTAAAAAGCTAAATCAAGAAAATAAAAAGAATAAGAAACAGGTAAAAACTCCTAAAAAAGCAACTAAAAAGACTGAAAGAAAACCTGTTCGTTTCCCTGGTATGTAGACATGTGGCTAGAACGATTAGAGTTACAACATTTTCGCAATTACAACCAATTAGATATTGAGTTCCACAAAGGGCTCAATGTCTTTTTAGGCGAAAACGCCCAAGGAAAAACCAATATTCTAGAATCTATCTATGCTTTAGCTTTAACACGAAGTCATCGAACACGAACAGATAAGGACCTACTACAGTTTCAAGAAAAGGAATTATCTATTTCGGGTTTACTCCATCGCGCAAGCGGTAAAGTTCCACTTGACATTCACTTGACAGATAAGGGGCGAGTGACCAAGGTCAACCATCTCAAACAAGCAAAACTTTCTAATTACATTGGACATATGAACGTCGTCCTATTTGCTCCAGAAGATTTACAGCTGATAAAAGGTGCCCCTGCTTTGAGAAGAAAGTTCATCGATGTCGAGCTCGGGCAAATCAAGCCGCTCTACCTCTCTGATTTGACTAATTACAACCACACTCTCAAACAACGTAATGCCTACCTAAAATCCACTGATAAAGTAGACGAAATCTTTCTATCTGTACTTGACCAGCAACTAGCTGAATATGGCAGTCGTGTCATCCAACATCGACTTGATTTCCTCGAAAAACTAGAGGAATTTGGAAACAGGAAAGTTCAGGAAATATCTGGAAGTCGGGAAGAATTGACAATCAAATACCAATCCTCAATCGGATTGACAGATGATTTCAATTTAATTGACAAATTCTTGACAGAGCTTGAAAAGTCTCGTAAACGTGATTTATTTAAGAAAAATACAGGAGTTGGACCACATCGAGATGATGTAGCTTTCTTTATAAATGGAATGAATGCCCATTATGGTAGCCAAGGTCAACACCGCAGTCTCGTTCTATCAATCAAACTGGCTGAAATCGAGCTGATGAAAGAAGTCACACGAGAGTACCCAATTCTACTCCTAGACGATGTTATGAGTGAGCTGGATAATAATCGCCAAATCAAGCTACTAGAAACTATTACGGATACGATTCAAACATTTATTACAACGACATCTTTAGACCATTTACATAAGCTACCTGATAGTTTAAAAATCTTCCATATTGAGTCTGGTAAGGTTACTGAGTCAGAATAAGATTATTTACACTATTGTCAATAAAATTTACAAAAAAGTAAAGACCCTGTCAAGAGGGTCTTGTTTTTATTTACTGTACTGAATAGTTTGGAGCTTCGTTTGTAATTTGAACATCGTGTGGATGGCTTTCTTTCAAACCAGCACCTGACATTTCGATAAATTGTGCATTTTCATGCAATTCATTCAAGTTACCAGCACCTACATAACCCATACCTGAGCGAAGTCCACCAACCATTTGGAAAATCATATCTGCAACAGAACCTTTATAGGCTACACGTCCTTCAATTCCTTCTGGAACAAGTTTGTTGGCTTCATTGACAGATGCTTGGAAGTAACGGTCTTTTGAACCTTGTTTCATGGCTGCGATAGAGCCCATACCACGATAGGTCTTGAATTTACGACCTTGGAAGATTTCTGTTTCGCCTGGTGCTTCATCTGTACCAGCAAACATAGAACCAAGCATAACGGCATGACCACCCGCAGCAAGTGCCTTGACAATATCTCCTGAATACTTGATACCACCGTCAGCAATAATGGTTTTACCATATTCACGCGCAACACCAGCTGCATCATAGATAGCTGTCACTTGTGGTACACCAACACCTGCAATGACACGTGTTGTACAGATTGAACCTGGGCCAATACCGACCTTGACAACATCAACACCAGCTTCATAAAGAGCACGAGCTCCTTCAGCTGTAGCAATGTTGCCGGCAATCAAGGTACGAGTTGGGAAGTGATCACGGATTTCTTTGATCTTACGAAGAACACCTGCTGAGTGACCATGAGCAGTATCGATAACAATCGCATCAGCACCCGCTTCAAAAAGGGCTTCTGCACGTTCAAAAGTATCTGATGTGACACCAACAGCACCCGCAACCAAAAGACGACCAAATTCATCCTTCGCAGCATTTGGGAACTCAATCACTTTCTCAATATCTTTGATGGTAATCAAGCCTGACAAACGACCATTTTCATCAACCAATGGCAATTTTTCAATACGATGCTTGTGAAGAATAGACTCCGCAGTCGCAAGATCTGTTCCAACTGGCGCTGTTACCAAAGCATCGCTTGTCATGTTGGTCGAAATTAGCTGTGAATAGTCGGAAATGAAACGCATATCACGGTTGGTAATAATACCGACCAACTTACGATTTTCTAATGTTTCAACGATTGGCACACCGGAAATACGATAAGTAGCCATCAATTTCTCAGCTTCAGCAATGGTGTGTTCTGGTGTTAAGAAGAATGGATCGATAATAACACCATTTTCAGAACGTTTTACCTTACGCACCTCATCAGCCTGCTCTGCGATAGACATATTCTTATGGATGACACCCAAACCACCTGCACGCGCCATAGCGATAGCCATTTTGCTATCTGTTACGGTATCCATGGCAGCAGAAATAATCGGAAGATTAAGGGTCAAATTTGGTGCTAATTGTGTTTTTAAATCAATATCATGTGGTAATACATGACTTTCAGCCGGAATAAGTAATACATCGTCGAAAGTAAAGCCTTTTTTCAAAAATTTAGTGTCCCAGTTTGACATTTTCTTCCTCTTTTCTTATTTAATATGTAGCGTGATTGCTATTTGTATTTTAATTATGATAACATTTTGAAATCATTTGTCAATCATTATTCGCTTTAATATCATCATTCCTAAAAATTCAGAAAATTCTATTCAGTTTTATATATAAAATTCGAACGTTTGTTTTTTGCCACGTCGTAAAATAAATGAAAAAAGCAACATTTTTTCAACATTGCTCTTTTATTGTTAACCTTATTTAAAATAGTTAATTCCCATAGCTGATTTCACTTGGTCAAGAGTTGTCGCAGCAACTTGGCGAGCTTTTTGGCTACCTGCTTCCAACATTGCATAGACCTGTCCCATATCCTGTGCAAACTCCAGACGGCGTTCACGGATTGGTCCTAATTCTCTCTCTAAAATGTCCAGCAAATAACGTTTGGTCTTCACATCGCCCAAACCACCACGTTGATAGTGCTCCTTCATAGCCTCAATCTCAGCCCTATCTTCTTCACGCCCAAAAACGTCAAGATAGTGGAAAACCATGTTTCCTTCAATCTTACCTGGGTCTTCAACACGGATGTGGTTGGGATCAGTGTACATGGACATGACTTTCTTCTTGAGCGTATCCATGTCATCTGCCAAGTAAATCCCATTTCCAAGTGACTTAGACATCTTGGCATTACCGTCCAAACCTGGCAAGCGACCAGCTGCCTCATTTTCAGGATAAATGCCCTCCGGCTCTACCAAAATATCAGTCTGGTAAGCATGGTTAAAGCTACGAACGATTTCACGAGTCTGCTCAATCATCGGTTTCTGGTCATTTCCAACAGGGACAAAATTTGCCTTGAAGGCTGTAATGTCCGCCGCTTGAGACACAGGATAGACCAAGAAACCAGCTGGAATTCCTTCGCCAAATCCCTTCTGAGCAATCTCAGTTTTTACAGTTGGATTGCGTTCTAGACGTGCAACAGATACCAAGTTCATGTAGTACATGGTCAACTCTGCCAATTCAGGAATTTGACTCTGGATGAAAATCGTTGTCTTAGCTGGATCAAGTCCTGCCGCTAGATAATCTAGTGCTACGTTTCCAACGGATTCAACAATCTTTTGCGGTTCCTTTGCATGATCTGTCAACGCTTGTTGGTCTGCTAAAAAGACAAAAAGTTCATGTTGACCTGCATCCTGTAATAAAACACGATTTTTCAACGAACCAACATAATGTCCAATATGTAATTTGCCTGTTGGACGGTCTCCTGTTAGGATAATCGGTTTACTCATAAAATATTCTCCTTTTACATAGTCATAACCACCCGTGAAAACGGGTGGCTTGTACACCGGCTGTAAGCCGTTTCTCTCCAGCGACGTCTAAAGACGTTCGCTGAACTTCGTTCAGGTTAGTGCTATAATTACTTGACTAATGCCC
>NZ_JAOTGJ010000038.1:0-14681 GCF_044427225.1 Streptococcus sp. 2022WUSS037
CTTACTCTTCATGGGAGAGAGGTTCAAATGAAAATCATAATCGATTAATTCGGAGATGGTTACCTAAAGGAACCAAGAAAACGACTCCGAAAGAAGTAGCTTTTATCGAAAATTGGATTAACAACTATCCTGAAAAATGCTTGGAATACAAGTCGCCAAGTGAATTTCTTTTGGGTGGCTAACTTCAACTTGAAATTTGGGAATTCGAAAAACTTGAAAAATCTGAAAATTTACGCAATTTCCTATTGACAAATAATTTGAAAACAGTTATGATAGTTACAAATAAATGAGAAAGGGAAACAGAGATGTTACAAATGTGTCAAAATCATTCAGCTAATCATACTTATTTCTACGGCTATTTTAGATAGTGTTTGTAGACATGGTAAACATGGATGCAAACACGGGAACGTAAGGTTTGTATCTATGTGGCTGTAGTTGTTTTGACATGTGCCTCATAGATGATACATCTAAATGGCACGAATAGTTCATTCTGTTTTTACATACAGTTGAAATATTGGGACCGTTTAGAATGTAGTCTAAGCGGTCCTTTCTTGTTGTTCAAAAAATTAAAAGGAGATAAATCATGGGATTTAAAAAAGTTATTCTTAGTTCAGTAGTTCTCTTGTCAGCAGTTACTTTGGCTGCATGTAGTTCTAATTCATCAGATTCTGACTCAGTTAATATTGGTATTATTCAATACGCCGAGCATGAAGCATTGACAGCGGCTCGTGAAGGTTTCGTAGAAGCCTTGGCAGAAGCAGGTTATAATGAAGGTGAAAACCTAACTATTGATTTGCAGAACTCACAAGGTGATCAAGCCAACCTGCAAACAATGGTTGAAAAGTTAGCAGGCAACAATGATATTAACTTTGCGATTGCAACTCCTGCTGCTCAGGCAATGCTAAATGCAGATGCTGAAACACCAAGTGTCTTTACAGCTGTAACAGATCCAGTTGAAGCAGGCTTGGTGGAATCTCTAGATGCCCCAGGTGGAACTATGACAGGTTCAATCGATGCAACGGATGTGGAAGGCCAGATTGAGATGTTGCTCAAGGTTGTTCCAACTGCGAAAACAGTCGGAATTTTCTATAACTCTAGCGAGGTAAACTCGGAAGTACAAGCTGAGCAGGCGAAAAAAGCACTCGAAGCAAAAGGTGTAAAAGTAGAAGTAACAACTGTTACGACGACAAATGATGTTCAGCAAGCCATTACATCCCTAGCTGGAAAAGTAGATGCCATCTACCTTCCAACGGATAATACGGTAGCCTCAACAGCTTCAACTATTGGCGATATTTTGAAAGAAGCAAAAGTTCCAGCTATGGGCTCAGATGCTGCGGTTATTGATGCTGCTCTATTCACTTATGGTGTTGACTACCATGCAATCGGTGTACAGGCTGGAGAATTGGCGGTTAAGATTTTGGAAGGTGAAAAGCCGGCAGATTTAGCGGTTGAAAAACCAAATACAGCAGCTATTACGGTTAATGAAGAAATGGCAAAAGCAGTGGGAATTGACCCAGCAACCATTAAAGCACTAGAAGAATAAAGATTTGGGAGATTGGATTTTATGTATAATAAGCTAGTTAAAAAATTGGCTACTGTTTCATTGGCAAGTGTTACTGCCTTGACCTTGGCTGCTTGTTCTTCATCATCAGATCAAGCCTCTACTGAGACTGTCAAAGTCGGTGTTCTTCAATATATGGAACATGAGTCATTGACAGCTGCCCGTGAGGGTTTTGTGGCGGAATTAGAAGCAAATGGCTATAAAGAGGGTGAAAAATTGGTTTTGGATTATCAAAATGCCCAAGGCGATCAAGCTAACCTTCAAACCATTTCAGAACAATTAATCGATGGAAATGATATTGTCTTGGCAATCGCTACGCCGTCTGCCCAGAGTTTAGCGACTGTGTCTACTGAAACGCCGATTGTCTTTACTGCGGTTACAGATCCCTTGTCAGCTGATTTGGTAGAATCCATTGAAAAACCAGGTGGACTTTTGACAGGTACTTCTGATCAAGCTCCAATTGACAAACAGGTTGAATTGCTAGGACAAGCTGTTCCAGATGCTAAGACCGTTGGTATTTTGTACACTACTAGCGAACGGAACTCAGAAGTCCAGGTAGAGCAAGCTAAGGAATTGCTAGAAAAAGCAGGTTATAAGGTAGTAGTAAAAGGAATCACATCTTCAAATGAAGTCCAAGATGCGACAACTAGCTTGATGAAGGATGTAGATGCTCTCTTTATTCCAACAGACAATACTGTCGCTTCAACCATGACCATGATCGGTGAATTATCTGTGGAGCATAAGGTTCCAGTAATCGGTGGTTCAACGGATATGGTGGATGAAGGAGGGCTTTTGACTTACGGTACCAACTATGAAGCTTTAGGTCGTCAAACTGCAAAAATGGCTATTAAGATTATCGAAGGAGCTAATGTGTCAGAAACGGCAGTAGAATACCCAGAGACCGTCAGTCTTCACGTTAATGAAGAAATGGCTCAGAAATTAGGTATCGATACTTCTAAGCTTGCTGTATCTGAATAAGATCGGTAAGATAGAACCTAGTATTGACTACGAATTTAGAAAAAGGAGAAAATCGTGGATATTATTTTATCAAGTATCTCGCAAGGCTTGCTTTGGTCAGTTATGGCGATTGGTGTTTACTTGACGTTTCGTATTTTAGATATTGCTGATATGACAGCTGAGGGATCTTATCCGCTTGGAGCTGCTGTTTGTGCGACAGGAATTGTGAACGGAGTGAATCCCTTGCTGGCAACCTTTATGGCTATGGTAGCTGGTATGGGTGCAGGCTTGATTTCTGGTTTACTTCATACAAAACTAAAAATTCCAGCCCTTTTGACCGGTATTGTAACCTTGACAGGTCTCTACTCTATCAACTTGAAAATCTTAGGCAAAGCCAACGTAGCCCTGCTCAAACAAGAAACACTGGTGACGCAATTGCAGGATTTCGGCCTAACGAAAACCAATGCTGTTTTGATCATCGGTCTGGTCTTTGTATTAGCTGTTGTAGGCTTGTTGACGCTCTTGTTCAACACACAAATTGGTCTGGCTATTCGTTCAACAGGGGATAATATTCCGATGAGTGAAGCCAACGGTATCAATGTGGACAATATGAAAATCTATGGCTATATGATGTCAAATGGCTTGATTGCTCTCTGCGGAGCCTTGTTGACACAAAACAATGGTTATGCGGATCTCAACTCTGGTACAGGTACCATTGTTATCGGTTTGGCATCTGTTATTATTGCGGAAGTTATCTTGCGTAACTTGCGCTTGGGCTGGAGATTACTATCTGTTGTACTAGGTGCAGTTGTTTACCGTTTGATTATCCTTGCAATTTTGGAAATTCCAGGTATGGATGCAGACCTAGTGAAACTTTTCTCAGCAATCCTCTTGGCTACGGTTCTCTATGTACCAGAATTGCAGAAGAAATTCAACATTCGTCGACCAAAATTGAACGGAAATGCTTAGGAGGAAGTCATGAAAACTATTTTATCAATACAAAATATTCATAAAACCTTCGAAGCTGGAACGGTCAATGAGAACCATGTTCTTCGCGGGTTGAACCTAGATGTAAAAGAAGGTGATTTCATTTCCATTATCGGTGGTAATGGTGCGGGTAAATCTACGTTCATGAACTCACTTGCGGGTGCCTTGACAGTTGATTCGGGTGATATTTTGCTGGAAGGTAAATCCATCAAGCATGTGCCAGCCGCAAAACGTTCTAAGGACATCAGCCGTGTTTTCCAAGATCCTAAGATGGGAACAGCTTCTCGCTTGACCATTGAAGAAAACATGGCCATTGCCTATCGTCGTGGCTTGTCACGTGGTCTTGGATGGGGAGTGAAAGACAGTGAACGCGCGATTTTCAAGGAAGCCTTAAAAGAACTCGGTTTGGGCTTGGAAAATCGTATGAAAGTAGATACGCAGTTTCTTTCAGGCGGTCAACGTCAGGCTTTGACCTTGATGATGGCTTCGCTGGTGAAACCAAAAGTTCTGCTTTTAGACGAACACACTGCAGCTCTTGATCCAAAAACCAGTGATATGGTCATGGAATTGACTAAGAAGATTGTCGAGAGTCACCAGTTGACAGCTCTGATGATTACGCATAATATGGAAAACGCCATTGAATATGGTAATCGTTTGGTCATGTTGCACCGTGGTCAGATTGTTGTCGATGTAGAAGGAGAAGAGAAGAAGAACTTGACTGTTCAAAACTTGATGGACCTTTTCTACAAAAACAGTGGTGAAAAGCTAACTGACGATGAGATGATTTTATAAAAAAGAGACTACTGATTTCATGCAAGTCAGTAGTCTTTTTTCTTATCTCGTCATTTAGTTGACTTTTATTACTTCAACGTAAGAAGAAACTCCGTTTCCTTATTTCCAACTTCAAACACTCTACTGGATTGTTTGAACTCGTCTTGCCTGCTTTTGCAAAAGCGACTTACTCCGCTCTTTTATCTCCCACCTTGTACAGTTCATTAACTGTGCAAGCAATCTGGGGGATACGAATAGTCCAGTGGACTATTCGTACCTGAGCCTGAAAACAAAAAGGGGAAGTACATCAGCTCGTCACCTAGAAACAAGAAAGCATTGAGTTATGCCTGCAGCTATTGATGCGAACTAAAGGACTATACTTGTAGAAATTCTAGCATTTCTTCCATTGGAATTTGATGGATGGCAGCCTGTCCTAATTGAGGGACGATGACGAGTTTGATGGTCTTGCCACGTGCTTTTTTATCGTGAGTTAGGGCGGCGTATAATTCATCTACATTCCAAGGTTGGTGTGTAGTCGGCAAGCCGAATTTTTCACACATGGCGATAATCTTTTCTGTCATACCAGCTGGCATGAGTTTTTTTCTTTCAGAAGCGCGTGCAATCTGGACCATACCGATGGCAACAGCTTCACCGTGCATGACCTGACCGTAGCCAGCAGTTGCTTCGATAGCATGTCCAATGGTGTGACCGAAGTTGAGGTAGAGTCTGACACCATTGTCCAATTCATCCTCGACAACGACCTTGCGTTTGACTTCGCAAGAGTGGTAGATGATATAGTCAGCATGCTCCAAAATGCTCTCGACAGATCCATCTAGTTGGTCTAGGGTTTCCCAGAGCTCCACATCATCTATTAAGCCATATTTGACAACCTCGCCCATTCCTTCAATCAATTCACGTTTGCCTAGGGTTTTGAGAGTGTCAGGGTCGATGAGTACGCCGTCTGGCTGGCAGAAAGTACCTACCATATTTTTAGCAAATGGTGTATTCACGCCAGTTTTTCCACCGATAGAAGAATCAACTTGGGCAGTTAGGCTGGTTGGGATTTGTAGGAAATGGATACCACGCATATAGGTAGAAGCGACAAAACCTGCCAAATCGCCAACGACTCCCCCGCCGAGAGCAATGATTCCATCACTTCGTGTCATACCATTTTTTACGAGAAATTCGTAGGCCTGGTTGACAGTATCAAGATTTTTTGAGGCTTCACCTTCTGGAAATTCAAAGACAATGGTTTCAAAACCAGCTTGTTCTAAGCTTGACTGGACTGTTTCACGGTAGAGTGAGCCAACGTGGTCATCTGTAATAATGGCGATTTTCTGAGGTTTCCAAAGTTCTTTGACCCATGTACCTGTCTGTGCTAAACTTCCTCTTTGGATAAGGATGTCGTAGGGAGTGTTGGGAAGATTGACGGTCAGTTTCATCAGATTTCCTCTCTATTTGATGTTGTATTTCTGGACTAATTGGTCCCAAATCAAGTCAGTCGGCATTTCCTTACCAGTCCAGGCTTGGAATGCTTCAGCCGCTTGGAAAAGGAGCATGCCCAAACCGTTGATAGTTGGATTGCCTTGTGATTGGGCTAGTTTTAATAAAGGTGTTTCGAATGGTTGATAAATCACATCCGCAACCAAAAGATTTTCAGGAAAGCGAATGGTAGAAGGAACAGGTTGAGAATACCCATCCATGCCTAGACTGGTTCCGTTGACTAGTAAGTCGGAGTTGGTAATATGTTCCTGTAGTAATTGGCTATCATCAAGCGTTAGGACCTTCATGGGAACTCCAGTTGCTTGAGCAATAGGTGTAAGACTCGCCTGTGTTCTTTCCAAGCTTTGTTGACGGCAGAAAATGGTAATTTCCTTTGCACCATCCAATGTAGCCTGAGCTATGATAGCAGTAGAAGCACCACCACCACCTAGAATGGTCAGTCGCTTGTTCTTAACTTGAAAGCCTTTTAGTCTTTCCAAACTCTTGAAAAATCCAATGCCATCGGTATTATGACCGATTAGTAAGCCATCCTGATGAATGACGGTATTGACAGCGCCAATCAAGCGAGCAGAGTCAGTCAGGCTATCGAGATAAGGGATGACAGCCTGCTTATAGGGCATGGACAGGTTGATACCAAACATATCATATCGTTTGATATTTTCAAGCGTTACAGCCAAATCTTCCTCGGGAATTTCCCAAGCGACATAGACACCATTTACACTTGTTTCCTTAAAAGCCAGATTATGTATGAAGGGGGAAATGGAGTGTTTGATTGGCTTTGCAACAACGGCAGCAAGACGAGTGTAACCATCAATGTTCATAGCTTACCTCCAAATTATTTATCGTATAAAAAATTAAGGGAAGAATTAGACAGTTTGATGAATTTCACGAATCAGAGCTTCCGTTTTTTCCCAACCCAAGCAAGGGTCGGTAATGGATTTGCCGAATACCTCAGGGCTATCTTGACGGCCGTCTTCTAAGTAGGATTCAATCATGAAACCACGGACATATTTGCGAATGGATTCGTTCCAATCACGGTTGATGAGGGTTTGACGGACGATACGGATTTGTTCCAGGTAGTTTTTACCAGAATTGTCGTGGTTGGTATCAATTACGATAAATGGATTTTTAAGACCAAATTGTTCATACTGTTTGATGGTTTTCAAGAGAATATCATAGTAGTAGTTTGGTTCATAACCGCCCTTTTCAGTATTGGCACCACGAAGGATAGCATGAGCTAGAGGGTTGCCATCTGTATCAACTTCTGCATCGCGGTAAATAAAGTTCTGTTTGCTTTGTGCGGCGTAGATACCATTGAACATAACGGTCAAATTACCAGAAGTTGGGTTTTTCATACCAGTTGGCATATCGACACCTGATGCAACAAATCTGTGTTCTTGGTCTTCAACCGAACGTGCTCCGATAGCATGGTAGGACACCAAGTCTTCCACAAGAGGGTAGTTGGCAGAGTAGAGCATTTCATCAGCAGTTGTGAGTCCGGTCTCAGTAATGACACGGTAATGCAAATTACGAACGGCTGCAATTCCGTTAATGAGGTCTGGTAATTTAGAAGTATCTGGCTGATGAACCAGTCCTTTATAGCCTTCCCCATTGGTACGTGGTTTAGCTGTGTAAACCCGCATGACCATGAAGATTTTATCTTTGACTTCCTCTTGAAGCTTAGAGAGACGACGTGCATATTCTAGAACGGCCTCCTCATTATCTGATGAGCAAGGGCCGATAACCAAGAGTAGACGGTCATCTTCGCCTCGGATAATTCTTTTCAGTTCTTCATCGCGCTGATTTTTTGCAGCTAGAAATTCTCCTTCTAACTTGGAAAGTTCCTTTACTTTATCAATGTCTAAACTGGTGCTACGTTTGTGAATTCCCATAATATCTTCCTATCTGTTGTAAATTTCTCGGATGAGTTCTTGTGTTTTTTCCCAGCCTAAGCAAGGGTCTGTGATGGATTTTCCATAGACATCTGGATTGTCTTGGCGACCGTCTTCAATGTAGGATTCAATCATAAATCCGCGAACGTAGTTACGAATGGATTCGTTCCAGTCACGGTTGATTAAGGTTTGACGGACGATACGGATTTGTTCCAAATAATTTTTCCCAGAATTGTCATGGTTGGTATCGATAATAATAAATGGATTTTTCAAGCCAAATTGGTCATAGAGCTCAATGGTTTCTAGAAGATTGTCATAGTAATAGTTTGGTAGGTATTTACCATTTTCGTTGACTGCACCACGAAGAATAACGTGAGCAAGTGGATTGCCAGATGTTTCAACTTCAGTATTGTTGAAGAGGAAGGATTGCTTCTTCTGAGCAGCAAAAAGACCGTTGAACATGACTTTGAGGTTACCAGATGTTGGATTTTTCAAGCCTGTTGGAACATCGATGCCTGACGCTACAAAGCGGTGCTGCTGATTTTCAACCGAACGAGCTCCGATAGCGATGTAGGAAACCAAGTCATCAACCAAAGGCAGGTTTTCAGGATAGAGCATCTCGTCAGCAGTAGTTAAACCTGTTTCCGTAATGACACGATAGTGGAGGTTACGAACTGCTTTGATTCCGTTGATGAGGCTTGGTGCAGCATCTGTATCTGGTTGGTGCATGAGTCCTTTATAACCATCACCATTGGTACGTGGCTTGGCAGTATAGACGCGCATGATCATGAAAATTTTATCTTTGACTTCTTCTTGGATCTTGGCCAAGCGGTGAGCATAATCTAAGACAGCCTCTTCATTGTCAGAAGAACATGGTCCAATTACTAGGAGAAGACGATCATCTTCTCCTTTTAAGATGGCTTCAAGTTCACGGTCACGAGCTTGTTTTTTAGCAAGTGTTTCAGGAGAAAGTTTAGAATGCTCTCGGACTTGATTGATGTCAATTTTTTCGCTGATTGGTGTAAACAATAGGTCTTCCTCTTTCATTTATAGATTTCTCAATTATACCATTATTTTTAAGAATTTAAAACCAATATTCATGATTTTGTGTGAAATTTACAGTAAATTCTGAATATTTTATATAAAGGAAATTTAAGAAATTTTACTTACAATAGGTTAACGATTTTTGGTTCATACACTTTGGATAAAAATGTAATGGAAATTGATTTTTTTGCAAGTCATTGTCATAAAAATCAGAAAATATTTAATAAATATGATAGAATGGAAGTAATACTAGTTTGAGGTAAGGATATGAAATTAAGAAAAAACGTAGAAAAACTACAGGGTGTGATTCGTGTCCCAGGTGATAAATCAATCAGTCATCGCTCTATTATTTTTGGTTCCCTTGCAAAAGGTGTTACCCGTGTCCACGATATTTTACGTGGGGAAGATGTCTTGTCAACCATGCAGGTCTTTCGTGATTTGGGTGTAAAAATTGAAGACAATGGTGGCATTGTTGAAGTACACGGTGTTGGCTTTGATGGTCTTCAAGCACCCAAAAATGATTTGGATATGGGAAATTCTGGAACCTCGATTCGTTTGATTTCAGGCGTTTTAGCAGGTCAAGATTTTGAAGCGACTATGTTTGGTGATGATTCCTTATCCAAACGTCCCATGGACCGAGTGACTATTCCACTCAGTCAAATGGGGGTGGAAATTTCTGGTCAGACCGAGCGTGATTTACCACCTCTGGTCATCAAGGGTAGTAAGAATCTACAGCCAATCCACTACCAACTCCCTGTAGCCTCTGCCCAAGTAAAATCAGCTCTGATTTTTGCAGCCTTGCAGGCTGAGGGAGAGTCGGTCATCGTAGAAAAAGAGTTGACTCGAAACCATACAGAAGATATGATTGTCCAGTTTGGTGGACAGTTGGAAGTCAATGGCAAGGAAATCCGCATCCAAGGTGGTCAGGAGTTTATTGCTCAAGAGATTACAGTTCCAGGAGATATTTCAAGTGCTGCCTTTTGGTTGGTTGCTGGCTTAATCGTACCAGGTTCAAAAATTGTCCTTGAAAATGTGGGAATCAATGAAACTCGGACTGGTATTTTAGATGTCATTAAAGCTATGGGCGGTAAAATGACTCTTTCTAACATAGATGAACTTGCAAAATCTGCTACCATTACAGTAGAAACGTCGGAATTGAAGGCTACGGAGATTGCAGGCGAATTGATTCCTCGTTTGATTGATGAGTTGCCAATTATTACCCTACTAGCGACTCAAGCACATGGAACAACGATTATTCGTGATGCTGAGGAGTTGAAAGTTAAAGAAACGGATCGTATTCAGGTCGTTGCAGATGCTCTAAATAGTATGGGAGCAACTATCGAACCAACAGAAGATGGTATGATTATTCACGGACCAACTGCTTTACATGGTGCTGAAATCAATACATTTGGTGACCACCGTATCGGTATGATGACTGCCATTGCCGCCTTGTTGGCCAAAGATGGAGAAGTTGTATTGGAAAGAGCAGAAGCTATCAATACTAGCTATCCTGCCTTCTTTGAACACTTAAATAGTTTGATGGATTAGGAGAACGTATGCCAATCGTTTTACTTGGATTTATGGGAGTTGGAAAAACAACAACAGCACATTTGTTAAATCTCCCCGTTTACGATATGGACCATATCATTGAAGAACGGATTGGTATGTCCATCGCAGATTATTTCAGTCTTGAAGGTGAAGCAGCCTTTCGTCAAGTTGAAACGGAAGTCTTGAAAGAATTGTTGACCTTGCCTGCTGATTGCCTTGTGTCAACAGGTGGCGGGGTGGTCAAATCCGAGGAAAATCGTCAGTTGTTGCAAGAAAATAAGGATAATAATGTCTTATTGACTGCATCGTTTGAAGTTGCCTATGGACGAATTAGCCAGGACAAACAATCTAAACGTCCCCTCTTTTTGCAACATAGTAAGGACGAATTTGAAACCATCTATCAAGAGCGAATGTCCCTCTATCAAGGATTGGCTGATACCGTCATCAATACGGATGATTTAAGTCCAGAACAAGTAGCAAGGAAAATTTTATGCAAGTAGCCTATCTAGGACCTCGTGGTTCTTTTACACATCAAGTGGCCCAGCAGGCCTTTCCGACTGCGGATTTGCGGGCTTTTGAGACGATTACAGAGGTTATCAAGGCCTACGAAACGGGGGAAGTTACCTATTCCGTTATTCCAGTAGAGAACTCGATTGAAGGTAGTGTTCATGAAACGATTGACTATCTCTTTCATCAGGCGGAAATTCATGCGGTTGCAGAGATTGTTCAACCGATTGCCCAACAACTGTTAGCCACGAGTGCCGATAAGGCTGTAGAGGTTATCTATTCTCATCCGCAGGCAATTGCTCAGGGGAAGAAATATATTCAGGAACATTTTCCTCAGGCTCGTATTGAAATAACAGCTAGTACAGCCTATGCTGCTCGCTTTGTGGCAGAACACCCTGAACAACCATTTGCGGCAATTGCTCCGCAAGCGGCAGCTGTTGAATATGGACTGGAAGTAATTGCGCAAGACATCCAGGAAATCAGCGAGAATTTTACACGCTTTTGGATTTTGGGGGATAAAGCTCCGTCTATTGCACTGGAACAAGTAGCTAAAAAAGTCAGTCTTGCACTGACATTGCCAGATAACCTGCCAGGAGCCTTGTATAAGGCCATGTCTGTTTTCTCATGGAGAGGAATCAGTTTAACAAAAATAGAAAGCCGACCCCTGAAAACGGCTTTGGGTGAGTATTTTTTCATACTGGATCTGGATAATCAGTCTGAGGAATTATTAGCCTATTCTCAAAAAGAATTGACTAGTTTAGATATAACCTATAAAGTACTAGGGAATTACCTGGTCTATATGACCAGCTAGGATGAAGACAGATGAATAAAAACAATAATATCCTAACCCATCATGAACAATTGAGGTTAGATTATTTGCAAAAAAATATCCACTACTTAAATGACAAAGAAAGTCGCGAGTTGGATTATCTATTATATAAAAAAGAGTTGAGAGAACGGCATGGAAGTCCAAGGCAATCTCTACGTAGCTTCACACCAACGGCTTATGAAGATGACTTCGAGGAAGATTATTTTGAAGAGGATGATGAGCAAGAGGAACTGTTGCCTCGCTATCCTGAACGTAAATCCAGAAAAACAAGACAAGCCAAACCTCAACGGTTTCAGTCTCCTCGTATCGAGCCCAAAGCGAAAGTACCTAAACCTAAAAAAGCACGTAAAAAGGGTGGTTTCAAGCGCTTTATTGGTTTCGTATTGCTTGCTATAGCGCTAGTGATTGTAGCGATGGGCTATAGTTTTTTCAAAGGTATGAATAGCGTGAGTGAGAAGCCGATAGCTGAGGTCTTCAACGGCGTAGATACATCGAATGGGACAAATATTTTAATTTTGGGAACAGATGGTCGTGTTGGCGAAAATTCGGGTGAAACTCGAACGGATACCATCATGGTTCTAAACGTGAATAACACGGATAACAAAGTCAAACTTGTTAGCTTTATGCGGGATACCTTGGTGGATATTGAGGGATATGAATATAAACTCAATACTGCCTATACTTTGGGAGAACAGGATAATCAGCAGGGAGCAGAGGCTGTACGTCAAGTATTGAAAGAAAATTTTGACATTGATATCAAGTATTATGCAATGGTGGATTTTGCAACCTTTGCTACGACGATTGATACACTTTTCCCTGAGGGCGTAACGATTGATGCACAGTTTTCAACTATTAATGGTGAAGTCGTTAGCTCAGTAGAAGTGCCGAATGATTTACAGCTGGAAGAAAATGCTCCTGCTTATCAAACGATTCAGGTCGGTGTACAGCAGATGGATGGTAAGACCTTGCTTAACTACGCGCGCTATCGTTCGGATGATGAAGGTGATTTTGGTCGTACAAGACGTCAACAGGAAGTGTTATCTGCTGTTATGACACAGGCTAAAAATCCAATGAAACTATTCTCTGGCTCCGAAGCTATAGGTAAGGTTGTGGCGATGACTCCGACAACAGTGCCACAAAGCTTTATGTGGCTACAGGGACCAGACCTTCTATTGGATGCAGCAAATGGTATCGAACGTGTTACAATCCCAGAAAATGGAGACTGGATTGACGACTATGATATGTATGGTGGTATGGCTCTTCGTGTTGATTTTGAAAAATACCAGCAGCGCTTGGCTGAGTTAGGCTTGCGTTAAGAAATATGGTATACTAGAAGTGACTTCGGTCACTTTTTTAGTGGTCCAAAAATAGAAAGTAGAATTATGTTAAAGAAAAACGATATTGTCGAAGTAGAAGTTGTAGATTTGACACATGAGGGGCAGGGTGTGGCAAAAATTGATGGTTTTGTCTTCTTTGTAGACAATGCTCTTCCAGGCGAGAAAATTTCTATGCGCATCTTAAAACTTAAGAAAAATATTGGTTTTGGTAAGGTGGAGCAATGGCAGAGCTTCTCACCAGACCGTAATCAAGACTTGGATTTGACCTATCTAAGAACAGGTATTGCTGACTTGGGGCATCTTACTTATCCAGCTCAACTAGCTTTTAAGAAAAAACAAGTTGAGAATAATCTACGCAAGATTGCAGGTCTGCCAGAAATAGCAGTAGCAGATACTTTGGGAATGGACAATCCTCTTGCATATCGCAATAAGGCAGCTGTTCCTGTTCGTCGTGTGAATGGGCAGTTAGAAACAGGATTCTTCCGAAAAAATTCACATGATTTAGTTCCGATTGAGGATTTTTACATTCAACATAAGGAAATTGATGCCTTGGTTCTAGCGACACGTGACCTGTTGAGAAAATTAGACTTGAAGCCTTACGATGAGAAAGAACAGACAGGACTTGTGAGAAATATTGTTGTTCGCCGTGGTCATTATTCAGGTCAGTTGATGCTAGTTTTAGTTACGACTCGTCCGAAGATTTTCCGTGTTGAAACCCTTATTGAGCGTTTGACAAGCCAATTTCCAAATCTTGTTTCTATCGTTCAGAATATTAATGACCAGAATACCAATGCTATATTCGGTCAAGAATTCCGTCTTTTGCATGGCAGTGAAACTATTACAGATACCATGTTGGGCAATGAATTTGAAATTTCTGCACCGTCTTTCTATCAAGTCAACACAGAAATGGCTGAAAAACTCTATCAGACCGCCATTGACTTTGCAGAATTGTCAGCAGATGATGTCGTGATTGATGCCTATTCAGGTATTGGGACAATTGGTCTCTCCTTTGCAAAACAAGTTAAGCATGTTTACGGTGTAGAAGTCGTTGAAAAGGCTGTCCTTGATAGTCAGAAGAATGCTGCTCGAAATGGGATTGATAATGTTACCTATGTCTGTGATAGCGCTGAATCCGCTATGCAAAAATGGGTGGCAGATGGAGTCAAGCCAACTGTGATTTTTGTCGACCCGCCACGAAAAGGTTTGACAGAAAGTTTTATCAAAGCAAGTACTTCTGTAAAACCAGAGAAAATCGTTTATATCTCTTGTAATGTGGCAACCATGGCGCGTGATATTAAACTTTATGAGGAATTGGGATACAAATTGACGAAGGTACAGCCGACTGATTTATTTCCAAATACGCATCACATAGAAGTAGTCGGTTTGTTAGAAAAACGCATTTAGGTTGTCCAGCTTGCTTACCTGTTTTCCGGCAAGCTGCTTCAAAGGTCCACTGGACCTTTGAACTCCCAAATACGCATCACGTCGAGTGTGTTGCTCTGCTCGTAAAGGACTAGAAAACTTTAAACGAAAGGGATAACGAAAAGCCTTGATTGCAAGGCTTTTTTCATAGTACGACGGGCATGTCGTACATCTGAGGTGAAAGTCCTCCGTGGGTACCCGCTACCGGTGAACCCTATAGCGACTCCCAAGCCTGACTATCGTGAGGTAGCGGATTAAAACGGTCTGGGGAGAGACCGTTTTAAGTCTGACGCTAGAAACCAAGATCGTCAGAGGAAGGGATA
>NZ_JAOTGJ010000039.1:0-14017 GCF_044427225.1 Streptococcus sp. 2022WUSS037
TTATAACGCTTTGACGTTTCATTGAGGCTCACAAAGGGGAAAAATCGCTACTTACCGTGGCGATTTTTCTTTTTGAAAGTTTGAAAAGCTATGATGGGTAGGGCATAACCAACTACGGGAATGATTCATTATTCGCTTGCTCACTAGTTGCTGTTTGCGTTTCTGATGATTGGTTCGTGTTATTAGCTGAAGAACTCGTGCTAGTCCGAGTCGAACTGCTTCGTTGGGTTGAGCTACTTGATGTAGGTGTTTGCGAGCCGATAATTGTATTCCAAGCCTGTGCTCGGTCACTATCTGTCCCCCCAACCATGAAGTTATAGCTCGTTACTGGTGCACCATTTTTAGCCCAATAACTCGTTGTCATCGCACCGCCAACTGTTACTTGGCGCCCATTTACCTGTGTCGTCCCTGCACGTTGACCTGTAGAAGCAACGACGCTAGAAGCAATAACACTACTGTCTAATTCAAATTTTCCTGCGAACATATCCGCATTAACATTGTAAAGAGCATCAACCATATGGGCCACATATTGTGAATTATTGTGGTAGCCAGTCCAGACATACATTTCTGAGTTATCATCATTCCCAGCCCAGGTACCTAAAGTTACTCTAGGGGTTGATAGCATGAGCCACACGTCATTGACTTCATTACTTGTTCCCGTCTTACCGACGAAATCAGATGATGCTGCCTGTGGGTTTAAACCACTCAAGCGACTCTTGAATGTCGTAGTATACCCAGAGTTGACAACCTGTCTCAAAAGCTGGTTCATGATACTTGCAGTTGCTTTAGAATAGACCTGAACCGGAGCAGCTTCATGCTGATACACTACTGTTCCATCAGAGGCAGTAATGCTTTCAACAATGTAATGTTTGTTATAAACGCCACCATTTGCTAAAGTTTGGTAGGCATTGGTATTTGTCAATACTGAAATTTCAACACCACCGCCCAACGGTACACTTTCAATATCGTACATAGGAATATGATAATTCATTTTATCCATGTACGCTTTGGCATCTACACCTGCATTTCTCATCATCTTATAGGTCCAAAAAGCAGGAATGTTAACAGAACGGTCAATAGCCGTCTGTAAGTTCATCATGCCAGTACCACGTCCTGAACCATACATAATCGGTTGTCCACTTGAAAAGTTCGTTGGATAATCTGAAAGGATGCTGGCAGAACCTATCAAACCTTGATCAATCGCAATACCGTAAGCTAACAGAGGCTTGATGGTTGACGCTGGCGAACGAAGAGTATCAAAGGCATGGTTATTTTGGTTGGTTGCATAATCACGACCACCCACAAATCCTAAAATGGCTCCTGTGGCATTATCAATTAACACACTACCTGTCTCGACATATTCGTTTCCATCATCCAAAACAGATCCATAGTTTGCCACAACAGACTGCATCGCCGCATAGATTCCTTGATCAACGGTACTCTTAATCGTATAGCCGCCCTGACTCAATTCTTGCTTAGCCAATTCTTCATAGGAAGCCTTCGTTTCATCATTTTTCAAGTCATTTTTAGAAACCTTGTCACGTTTCACCAGGTAATCAAACATAACCTCCTGCGCTTCTTCCATGACCTTGTAATAGAGATAATCTTTCGTATCCGCCATTACAGGAGCTGGAGCAATAAAATCTTGTTTAATATCGTAAGCTTTGTAGGTTTCGTATTCTTCCTTGGTCAAGAATGACGCCCGATACATATTAAAGAGAACATCTTGATAGCGTTCAATACCGTAAACCATATCTTCATCTGATTTACGTGTTCCATCTGATGCATAGGGAGAATAAACAATCGGACTTTGCGGTAAGCCTGCAATAAAAGCAGCCTGCGGAACAGTCAAGTCTTTCGCTGGTTTACCAAAAATTCCCTGAGCCGCAGCTTCTACCCCTGCAATATTTCGTCCCTGATTATTTCGACCAAATGGAGAAACATTTAGGTAAATGGTCAAAATCTCTTCCTTGGTCATATTCCGCTCTAATGCCAAAGCCGAAACAATCTCATTAGCCTTACGCGTAAAGGTTGGAGCATCTCCGACAAGTTGCTGTTTTATCAATTGCTGCGTTAAGGTTGAACCACCGCTAGATGAACCTAGACCAACTGATCCCAGTGCCGCACGCAAAACAGCCTTAGGCACAACCCCGTTGTGGGTTTCAAATGTTTCATCCTCTGTCGCAATTACAGCCTGTTTTAGATAATTAGAGACCTCTTCCGAAGTAATGGGTACACGAAGCAAATCTGAATTAACTTCCGACACCAAGCTACCATCCGAATAGGTAACGGTGGAAATCCGACTAACTTCTGAAACCTTCGCTACCAGTTCCTCTGTTTTGGGAATCTTAACGTCATCGAAAAGACTAACCACGAAACCAATTCCTATACCCGCACCAAAAAGACCGAATAGGAAGACCAAGACTGCTACTGAATTGAATAATAATTTCAGCGTCCGAAGGAAAACTCCCACTACATCCCCTAAGCCTAGGGCACTGATTTTCTTTTTAAAATCTTGCTTATCTGATTTAGTCGCCATATTAACTCCTTATCGTTCCATTATACCAAATTTTGTTTATTTTCCGCAATTTCGTGGTATAATAGGAGAGAATTTTTTAATGGTGAGATGCGGTTTTAGCTTGTAAAAAACTCAAAAACCAAAGCATCTTGTTGAAGGAGAAACGCATGAACATTTTTGAAGAACTAAAAGCACGTGGCTTGGTCTTTCAAACGACTGATGAAGAAGCCCTAGTAAAAGCATTAACAGAAGGGCAAGTATCCTATTATTCTGGCTACGACCCAACTGCCGACAGCCTGCATTTGGGGCATTTGGTACCAATCCTCGTCTGCCGTCACTTGCAATTAGCAGGGCACAAACCTTACGCCCTAGTTGGCGGTGCAACTGGTCTGATTGGCGACCCTTCCTTCAAGGATGCGGAGCGCAGCTTGCAAACCAAAGATACCGTGGACGGTTGGGTGACAAAAATCCAAGGTCAGCTCTCTCGCTTCTTGGATTTTGAAAATGGTGACAACAAGGCTGAAATGGTCAACAACTACGACTGGTTCTCAGACATCAGCTTTATCGACTTCCTCCGCGATGTCGGCAAATACTACACGGTCAATTACATGATGAGCAAGGACTCTGTGAAAAAACGAATTGAAACAGGGATTTCCTACACCGAGTTCGCCTACCAAATCATGCAGGGCTATGACTTCTACGAGCTCAATGACAAGCACAATGTGACCCTGCAAATCGGTGGTTCTGACCAGTGGGGCAACATGACAGCAGGTACTGAATTGCTCCGCCGCAAGGCTGACAAGTCTGGCCACGTCATGACTGTTCCACTTATCACCGACTCAACAGGTAAGAAGTTTGGTAAGTCAGAAGGCAACGCTGTTTGGTTGGATGCCGACAAGACTTCTCCCTATGAAATGTACCAATTCTGGCTCAATGTCATGGACGACGATGCCGTTCGTTTCTTGAAAATCTTTACTTTCTTGTCATTAGATGAAATCGCTGAAATCGAGGAACAATTTGACGCTGCCCGTCATGAACGCCTGGCTCAGAAGATTTTGGCTAAGGAAGTCGTGACATTAGTTCATGGTGAAGAAGCCTACAAGCAAGCTCTCAACATTACAGAGCAACTATTTGCAGGAAATATCAAAAACCTCTCTGCTAAGGAACTTAAACAAGGTCTTAGCAACGTGCCAAACTACGCTGTACAGGCTGAAGACAACCTTAACATCGTTGAACTTCTAGTCACCTCTGGTATTGTCAACTCAAAACGCCAAGCTCGTGAAGACGTAGCAAATGGTGCCATCTATGTCAACGGTGAGCGTGTGCAGGACTTGGACTACACTCTTTCTGACAGCGATAAAATCGACGGTGAGTTGACCGTTATCCGTCGTGGTAAGAAAAAGTATTCAGTATTGAAATTTGACTAACGTTAGGAGGTGTTAAAGCCCCTAAACCCTTGATTTTACTAGGTTTTTGAAAAATCGTATTTCTTTAGATTTCCTTAGATCACCCCCGAAGGTGAACAAAAAGGTGAACAAATTTTACATAGAAAAAAAGGTTATCAAATCAACGTTTGACAACCTAAAAAAATCTCAAAAGTCCACAAATTTTATGAGTTCAGCAGGCAAGGAACTAGCGTAGTGATTAGCTACGCTTTTTTACTTGCTGATAAGTGTATTATATCATGGTTTTACTGTTTCCTACTGTGTTTTACTGTATCCAAAAATTTCAAAAAGGGAAAATTGTGCACGGAAAAGGGCGGCGTTGTTGAACCCCGAACAAACCCACCCCCCGTTCAAAAAAGATAGGGGTATTTCCGAACGCTTCCAGTCTTAACTATCCAGGTAGTGTAATAGTGTTCCATTATTAAATATACAAGCAAAGTCTAGCAAAGCATTTCGCAAGGCTCTGTAAAAACTTGTATCACTCATGTTCATATCTTGGTACAAAACAAAATCAGTCTTTTGACGTTTGATATACTTCTCTGTCAGTATGGTTTTGTATACCTCATCCAAGCATGAAATAGCGCGCTCGATTTCTTCCACTTCCTGAGTTACTGCAATTCTATTCAGTAATCTATCCTCTTGAGTGTTTGAAATTGTTCTAGATTTCACCTTATCCGATACAGTCCAATTACTTTGTAAAGCAGTAGTGGAGCGTGCTATTGTCTTCAATCTTGGATATTGCTTCAAATATCGCTTAGTGGTTGCTATGGTCTTCTTCTCATCTACCAAGGTGTCTAAAAAAATCAAGTCAATGCCCTCCGTGTGATATAATAGTTTTAGGTTTTACTCACAGAGTCGGTACAAGCGTGCTGGCTTTTTTTGTGTTTTCTTTGAGTTCAATCATGCGCCACATAATCAGTTTTTTTTGTAGTATTTTGTAGTATTTATATTGGTTATTGTTTGAGGTTTTTGAAACAGCAAAAGAGGCTGGTGCCTCTCTCTGCTATTCTGCTGAATATTTCCACAAAGCGCAATAGTTGTTATCTGTGTCTAGCTCTTTCAGTAAAGCCCTTGCGGTGTGGTCTACAGCTTCCAGGTTCTCCCATACTCCATTAACTGCCATATCTGGATAGTCATCATCTAGCACGCTGTCAGATAGTTCCATCAACTCCAGCTCTAACCTTGCTACTTTTTCCAGTAGGCTATCAAAGTTTTCTGACTGCTTGAGTTGTTCCACGCGCTTACAGATGTATTCTTGTTCAGTCGCTCGCTGTTGTTCGTATTCGTTTAGATCATCAGGATTGTTGTAGTAATCCTTGAAACTGTCACAAATTCGCTGGAATACTTCATTTAGGTCATCATCTGCCAAATACTCTGCTGCTAATTGGTTTGCGTGTCCGCCCTGGCCGTCACTGTGGTAGCTGACTTCAATTACTGGCTGTTCAAATGTTCCTGTCACGTATCCCATAAGCGCGTGCCCTGCAACTTGTGCGGTGTCAAAGTCTTTGAATGTGTAGTTGAATGTGAATGCTTTTGGTGTGTCTGAAAATGTTTGTAATGTCATGGTGTTATTCTCCTTGTTTTAGTTTATTGATTGTATAACGTTTATCTGAAATGCTGAAAGCCTTGAATGAGTTCCCCTCTAGTCCTTTGAAAATTCGGCTCGCATTTCGTGCATTGTAAACAGTCTTTAATTCCTGGCTGTTTAGATTGGTGTTAATGATCGTGGTTTCTCGGTTGTTAAGAATGTCAAACAGAAAATCCTGCTCCCAATCGCTCTTAGGGGTAATATTCGCATTCTTTGCCCCTAAATCGTCCAAGATAAGAAAGTCAACGCTAGTCAGTTGCTTTACTGCGTCAAACTCTGTCAGACTTGCCCCCTTGCCATAATTCCAGCCGTTTTTGATTTGCTTGATGATTTCAGTCAAGCTAACGAATAGAATGCTCTTGGGCTTACCAATGTCCTTGTAATGCTCGTTGATTGCCTTAGCCATGGCAAAAGACAAATGACTTTTTCCGATACCTGTCTGGCCAGTGATCAGCGTGTTGCCCGTCATACCTTGCTTGTACTTTTCAACCTGCCCTCTAGCAAACTCTAGTAGTTGCTTTTCTTCTGCGGTTTCTGCCTTGAAATTCTCAAAGGTTGCCCCTCTCAGTTCTTCGGGTACTGTACTATCTCGCGTAAGTACATCATAGGTTGTTACATAGGTCTGGCGGTTGTGTGCCTCTTCCAAGGTCTCCCGCTCTGTCATTGCTATTTGTTCCTGCGTACAGGCTTGGCACATTTTAGAAATGTGTTCTTGTCCTTGGCTCGTATAAGGAAATTGCCATAGCGGTATCCCGTGCTTTTCGCAAAGCTCATCTAGTACAGTAATTTTGTCCAAATGATTTTCCATGCTTGCCCCTTTCTAAAATGGTAGTTCCATGAAATTGTCTGGATTATCTTGCTTAGGTTGTCTCATTGCTTCAAAGTCCGCTTTATTCTGTTTGACTTGTTCAATAGTCTTCAGACCTTGACCCTGCCACCGTTCCAGAATAGAACGGGTGTATCTGATAGACCTACCACCATTTAGGATTGTTTCGTCTAGTGCGTACAATACTAAGCGTTGTCCGTGAACCTTCAATAGGTCTTCAGCTTCTTGTGTGATAGTTCCACTAATTGCCATTTCCCCAAATGCTTCTTTGAGTTTTTCAAAAATAACATTTTTACTAGCTCCAGCAGCTACATTTTTTTCTTCTTGCTGTTGCTCTAGCTGTAGCTCTATATCTTTCTCTTTCTCTAGCTCTATCTCTATCTCTGTTGGACACAAGTTGGAATTTGTCAAAGACTTTTGGACATTGTCCAAACTCTCTTTTTTTTGTCGTTGTCCACGTTTGTAGCTAGCCCAGTTTGTTTCACTCATAACCATAGCTTTAGCCTGTGGTAATTCTGCATTTTTATCTTCATCAATCTGTATTAGACCGCATTTTGTAAAGTATGCCATAGTCATATCGATGTCGTCTTCTGACACATCCAACTTCAAAGCTAATTCTTCCTTAAGGCTTTCAAAATAACCTTCGTAGTAAAGAATACAATCACTATCGAGACTTTCAAGCATAAGACGGATGTAAATCACTGTCATAGTGTAACCGCCTGGGACTGTCTTTAGTCTCTTGATGAAAATATTGTCAAAGAATTTTTTATCAATCTTTAACCAGAAATATACTTTAGTTTTTGCCACTCTCTACCCCCAAAAATATCAAAATATCACTGACCCTATAGAAGATTTTTCTAGTATCTTCTAGCGGTGGTTGGTATCGTCTTAGCCCGTTGTCTTCCCAACGCTTCAGGGTCTTATTTTTTATGCCTAGCTCATCCTTTAACTGTTCAGCGGTCATTAGTCCAAGTGCCCTTGGTTTGACTTTCTCACGCGCCTCCAGGTACTTACCAACCATATCCAGCAAGCCATGAGTTAGATCCTGCTCGCTCTCTCTGCTTAGGCTAAACATCTCGGTACTTCCTCCAGTCTTCTAAATCAGCGGTCAAAAGCGCGTGAATACGCTTATGCTCCTGGTCATATTGTCGCTGTAAGGGTAGCACTCCAGCAAGTCGTTCCACTTCATTCTGGGGGATATAGTAGCCCCCTAGCTTGTTATCTCGTCCGCCACATACTGGAATACCATAATCAACTATAAGCTGGCGTATATGCTCCCGAATGGTTCGGATATCCAAGCCCGTCAGCTTCTCAATGTCTGAGGCTGTGATAGGCAAGTCCATTCCAAGCGGTAGTAGCTTGAAAACTTTATATAGGTGTGGTGGTAGTCTATTTTCTGTCATCTGTTCACCCCTTAGTTGTAATATCTGCCCTGCGCTTGAATATAGGCCCCGTAGTTCGCATTTGTTAGCCGTCTGGTATGTTTACCCTCTAGCTCTTTTTTCGGCTTGTCAGGGGCTTGGAAAGTGCCCAAACCAACGCGAAACCATAGAACAATGTTCAGCGGTGTAATAATTGCTAGTAGGGTCAAAGCTGTTTCGATTGTCATTTCTTGCATTTATAAAATACCTCGTTGTTTCATGTCTGTTCTGATTAGGTTTAGTAAATAGCTTTCGATATTGCCTTCTGGTGCTGTTGCGCATCTCCCTTTTAAGACTTCACGGCTCACCCTGTCCAGCGTATCAAACAGAATATAGTTCGGCTTTCTCTTGAGTAGTTCCCCTATATGCTCATCGTGTCGCTTCATTTCTCCAAGTAAATGATCTAGATTACTTTTTACAAAGTCTTCATGGCTTGCCTCAGCCTGCTTATAAGCCTCTGAAAGTTTGTAAAACTCTAGCCAAAGCGATGTAATAGCTTTTCGGCACTCTTCAGCGATTTCAGTAGCTCCCTTGTAACCTTTGGCGATATGCCACTCGCTCAGAATGTCTAGTTTTTCCTCTGCAACTTGTAATTTTTCTTCAAACTGTTTAAAATACTGTTCCATATTTCTTGATATTCCTCTTTTTTTATTGTGTCTGTGTAATGGCCCTGATGGGCTTTTCCCGTGTGTAAAAGGCTTGGTTTCTTTACTATACGATTTCTATACCTAGCCTAGACTATTCCCAGCGGTTGCCCGCCCCAGACTTACCAGGTCGCCCCTGTGGTCGTGTAAGCCTGTGCCAAAATAATAGCCTTGCTGTGTGTAATTTTCTTAGGGTGGTTTAGGTTGCCCTGGGTCCATTGCAACCTAATGGCGATACCAGCACCTAATACTTTTCTACTCCAGTTTTAAGGGGTAGCGCCCTCTATATGGTCAAAGCGTCCTAGATATGCTATAATCTAGCTATGAAACATTTACTAAAACCCTTACGGCTTGCCTGCTTGTAATTTGTGTTTTAGTTCTTGGTTGAAAGGCTCTGCGGTGTGGTTATTGCTAAGCCTTTTTTGTTGTGTATTATTCTGCAGCTGTCGTTTTCACTAAAATAAAGCCCTTGTTTGCGTGGTCAGCTTCTAGTTCAATGATTTTGTAGGCTGTACCACGGTGTTCAACGTACATCGAATTATCAAACGGCGGATGCGGATGGTAACGGATGCCAAAGTTTTTGGTAGCCTTCCCGCTTTCAAGTCCTGAAGCTGTTTTGAAATCTCTGACACTCGAACTTAACACCTCAGCCCAACAGGAATAGACATCTTCTCTGATAGTGTCTACAACTTCGCCATCTTCGTTCTGACCTGCGGTTTTTGAAAAAAATGTGATACGCTCGTTCATTCTGCTAGTGTTCACTCTGTACTGTCCTTTCTTGCTCTCACGCGCCTGTTGGTGCGTTTTTAAGTGGTCTGAATACCATGGTCTTGATGTCTTGGTAAGTCATGCCAAGGGTAATCATAGCAATAGCCATGTCTTCTAGTGCCTGGTATCTGATTAGCTCTTGACTGGTTAGGCTGTCAATACCTGTCTTACCGCCACGGCTGGCCATTAGCTGGCGTTTGTTCATTCCAGTAGTACCCTTTAGCAAGAGGTTTGTAACGGTGTTATGCAGTCGTGCAAGGTCTTACGCTTGGGCTTCTCCAGTGCCCTCTGATAGCGGAATTGTGCCACCTCGTCCCGCATTTCAAAGAATGCTTTGACTAGGTTTTCCTTAAAGTTTGCGACTTGCTCGGTATTCTTTAGAAACGTGATCAGCAATGTTGCTTGTTGTTCGTTCAAAATGTAGTCGCGTACATTCTGCCCAGATTTTGAAGGTGAAATTTTAAAATGCACCTTTCCAAAACGCTCCAGGCGTTCCTTGTGTTTGTTAATCAGCATTTTTAAGTGTCTATGCTTAACCTCTGCACATTCTGCCACTATGCTACTCAATGTATACGGCTCTTTCCGTCCGTCCATGTAAACTAGTTCCATGTTTGTCTGCTCCTTTCTAGCTGTAAAATAGTTCGTCAATGGTGATATCTGGCTTAACTTCCGCGACAATGGTCTTGAGTGCTCTCTTTTCCTTGTCATTGAATGGGGTCTTGCCTGTTTCTTTGTTGTTATATGACTGCAAAGAAATATCTAGCTTGTCCGCCATAGCTTGCTGGGTTAATCCTAACATGACCCGATAGCCTTTGAGTTTACTCATGCTGTTCTCCTTTCTTTGAAAAATCCCCCTCCATAGATTGAAAGTGTGAAAGGTTGTGGAGGGGTATAAGCACATTTTTGTTGTGCTTGATTTGAATGATACACAATAATTTTATTCTTGTCAACTGTTTTTTGATAAAATACACAAAAAAAGTGTACTTTTTTCAAATTATGGTATATAATCACTTTTGAAAGGTCGTGAAATTATGAATAGATTGAAAGAATTAAGGCAAGAAAAAAAGCTATCCCAGAAAGAGTTAGCTGAAAAAATTGGTGTGCATTTTAGAACTTTACAAAATTGGGAAAACGGCGAAAGCCAAATCAAACCAGACAAAGCCCAGGCACTCGCTGACCATTTTGGGGTAAGTGTTGGGTATCTGTTGGGGTATAGTGAATATGAAAAAACAACGGATATCCAAAAACTTGTGTATGATACACCTCATGGAGGTGCTGCTGGAATAGTGTATGATGAGATAGCAAAAAAAATCGGAGAAAAACGTATGAAACGTTTTTTGGAGAATACAGCTTCAAATGCATTCATACAATTTTCAATGTTTGACAATGATAATAATTTGATGCACACAAAGGAAGCAGAAATGATACTATTATTTGAGCTCCTCGATAATTCAGATAAACAGCTTGTTTTCGATTTAATAAAAAGTCTTTCTGACAAAATAGTCGGAGAAGATTTCAAAGGCTATCCATTAGACAAATGGCTAGAAGTTGAAGATAAGAAAAATAACCACTAACCCACGCGCCTAGAAGCTCCCTCACCACGTTCAAACACTCCTCTGGTATATTTACCCTCTCGCGATATTCCACGCTCTCAGGGGCGTTCTGGTGGGCTGTGTGGAGTGGAAAAAAGTCACGTTTTGTAACGAGTGAAAAAAGTCCGCATAAGTCCGCATTAAAAAGTTAGGTTTTGTTAGGAGCTGAAAAATTCATGGTTTTTCCAGGTTCTATATTTTAGCAACCATAGCAAACCATAGCTTCTATATGGGCTGTATGTTGGTTTTTGTTGGTTGTTGGCGCGTGTGAATTCTAAATCTAACCTTTTATCACCCTGTCAAACACTCCAAAATAGCCTGTATCGCATTTTCTTCTTGACTGGTATATTTACCCCACTCAACCAAAACAAACGAAAATGGGGCTGTTCTCGTAAGCCCTGGCATGATATAAAACCTTTACGACTTGCCTGCTGATGGAAAGGAACACAATATCATGAAAATAACTGAAGTAAAAAAGAAAGACGGCAGCATCATCTACCGTGCCAACATCTATCTGGGTACAGATGTCATTACTGGCAAGAAAGTAAAAACCAGCGTGACGGGCAGGACAAGAAAAGAGGTGAAGCAGAAGGCCAAAGAGGCGGAGAATAAATTTTCAACAAATCCAACACGCCTAATGGTTCAAACTGATATAAAGAATTTTAGCGAACTAACGGAATCATGGTTAGAAACGTATAAGTTAACCGTCAAAGCTCAAACCTTAGTGAATACAAAAACAATTCTGAAAGTACATGTTTTACCAACGTTCGGCGGATTGAAGTTGGAAAAAATCAGCCCTATCTTCATACAAACCTTTATCAATCGGCTAGCTATGACCTTTGTTAATTTTAAGGTAGTTCACTCCATTATCAGACGTATCTTACAACATGGTGTTTTGTTGGAATTGTTGTCACATAATCCAGCAAGGGAAACTATTTTCCCGAAACGCCAACAGCCCGAAAAGCAAGCAATAAAGTACATTGATAACCAAGATTTGAAAAAACTACTTGATCACATGGAACAGCTAGCCCCTCAGAAATTTCTGTATTATTATGACCAGGTACTATACAACTTCTTTATTGCCACTGGTTGCCGTTTCGGCGAAGCTATCGCCCTTGAGTGGTCTGATATTGACTTTGAGAATTTAACTGTCAGCATTTCAAAAACGTATAATAGACAACTAGATATGGTTGGCACTCCGAAAACCAAAGCGGGTACTCGTGTGATCAGCATAGACAAAAAAACTTCCCTCATGCTGAAACAATACCGAAACCGTCAACGGTTGCAATTCCTGGCCATTGGTGGAAAACCGCCCAAAGTTGTTTTTGCGTCCACCACACTCTTATACGCTAGTTCAGACGTGAGAAGCAAAGCCTTAAGAAACCGTTGTAAAGAAATAGGCATCCAGCCATTTAACTTCCACGCTTTCCGCCATACTCACGCTAGTTTACTGCTGAACGCTGGTATCAGTTACAAGGAACTCCAGCACCGCCTGGGGCATTCTAAAATCTCAATGACTTTAGACACCTATGGGCATCTATCCAAAGACAAGGAAAAAGAATCAGTTGTTTACTTTGAAAAAGCCATAAATAGCCTATAGGGTGAACAAAAAGGTGAACAAATTAGAAAATAAACCAACAAAAAAACGCCCAAACCCTTGATAAATAAAGGGTTTCAAACAGAAATAAGACAATATATTCAGTTTTGACTTATTAAGCGATGAAAAATACTAAACAAAATCCTAAAAATCAAGAATTTTTGAACGACTACTTTGAGCAAATGGCTCAGGAAGCCAGTCTTTTGCATCCTGAGTTAGAGCATTTGTCTGCCGATGAACGTCAAGCATTTTTAGACCAACTCTATCGTGAGGATGAGAGCCGTCGTGCCAAACGCCTAAAGGAGCATCTGGAGGTGTTCTCTGACGCAGTGATTGGAGTCATCATCACTCTGATGCTGCTGGAAATTCCTTTGCCGAGTGACACTGTTGATACACATCACTTTTTCACCGGCATCCTCATCTTCTTCGTCTCCTTTTTCATCGTGGCGGATTTTTGGTATGACAACCACAAGATTCTAGGACAGATTGAGCATGCAACCAGCAAAATCTTGATTGTTCAATTTAACTTCATGGTAACGCTGGCCCTCATTCCCCTCTTTACTCGGTGGATGATGGAAGGCATCACCACCACGGCTGTTGTTGGTTATGGGGTCGTGACCATTGCAGTCAATCTCTGTCAATCCATTTTGAATTACTTTGTCCTACAAGAAAAGTTTGCTGGAACAACATATACAAAGCGATTTGTTTCCATGGCACAGTTGCGGCCATTAGTGACTGTCGCCCTTTTCAATATCGTCGTTATCCTATTTGCTTACTTTAATCCGACACTTGCCTTTTATTTCTATATTTTACGGCCAATCGTATCTTTCCTAGGAGCAGCCTTCTTCGAAAAGAGACGCGCACAACGTCGTGAAAAAATGGCAGTTAGAGTAAATCGCATATAATTCCCAAGGAAACCCTATGTGATTTCCTTTTCTGCTAACCTAGGAGGAAAGACATGACCTGCATTTTTTGCCACCAGCTCAAAGAAGAAGATATTCTCTACCAGACGGAACACTTCAAGGTCGTCTGGGATATTGACCCTGTCCAAACAGGGCATCTGCTGATTATCAGCAAGGAACACTATGACACGCTCAGCCAAGTCCCTCCTGCTGTTCGCTATGAGCTATCAGACTTGGAAGTCTTTTTGACTGAGAAACTCTGTCAAACATTGGCAATTGACGGCGTGACCATAGCCTGCAACGACCGCTTGTTTGACACAGGCACCCATTTCCATGTCCACCTGATTCCACGCTTGCAATCAGACGGCTTCTGGGACCAAATTTCACTTGCACAAGTGCAACTGGACCTGCATAGATTTCTCAAAGCATTATAAAAAGCAGCCCGACGGCTCAATGTCATTAAGTTAACATTCGGCAGTACATCTACACTGTCTACTCCCAAGTATTTATTCTATGTCATACTTGGGATTTTTGTATTTAGCCAGCACAAAAAGAGGCTTTCCATCCTTATTTTTTGTATTCATTTGTCCGATTTTATGCTATTCTATAAGTGAAATCTACAAGTGTTTGATATCGAACCTTCCTCCTCGCCTGTCTATCGGGTCGAATTGGACAGAGGTGGGATTGGAGGTAGATTTCAACTTGCTTGGAAGGTA
>NZ_JAOTGJ010000040.1:0-13564 GCF_044427225.1 Streptococcus sp. 2022WUSS037
CACAGTTATTAGATAATATCCTATCCCGTTCAAATATGTTGGACGCTTACAATCAAGTTAGAGCCAATAAAGGTTCAGCAGGAATTGACGGCGTAACTATTGACGAAATAGATGACTATCTCCGCAAGCACTGGCGTTCAACTAAAGAACTCATAAAGCAGAGAAAGTACAAGCCTCAGCCAGTTTTACGAGTTGAAATTCCCAAACCTAACGGCGGAGTTCGCCAGCTAGGTATCCCAACGGTCATGGATAGAATGATACAACAAGCTATTGTCCAAGTCATTAGTCCTATTTGTGAACCCTATTTCTCTGAGAAGAGCTACGGATTCAGACCCAATCGGTCATGCGAACAAGCTGTTATCCAGTTATTAGAATACCTTAATGATGGTTATGAGTGGATAGTAGACATAGACCTGGAGAAGTTGACGATACCGTTCCTCAAGATAGACTGATGTCGCTTGTTCATAACATTATCCAAGATGGGGATACAGAATCTTTAATTCGTAAGTATCTTCATTCAGGTGTGGTCATCAACGGACAACGACATAAAACATTAGTTGGAACGCCACAGGGAGGAAATCTATCACCGCTCCTGTCCAATATCATGCTTAATGAGCTAGATAAAGAGCTGGAAAATCGCGGACTTCGCTTTGTTCGCTACGCAGATGACTGTGTCATCACAGTTGGTAGTGAGGCGGCGGCTAAACGTGTGATGCATTCAATTAGTCGTTACATTGAAAAACGATTAGGATTGAAAGTCAACATGACCAAGACTAGGATTGTGAGACCGAACAAATTGAAGTATCTAGGATTTGGGTTCTGGAAATCATCTGAGGGCTGGAAAAGTCGTCCGCATCAGGATAGCGTACAGAGTTTCAAGAGAAAACTCAAGAAACTAACGGCCCGTAAGTGGAGTATTGACTTAGACAGCCGAATTGAGCAACTAAACTGGGTTATTCGAGGATGGATAAACTACTTTTCTATGACGAACATGAAATCAGTCATGGAAAGTATCGATGAACGTCTGAGAACTCGACTAAGAGTTATTATCTGGAAACAATGGAAGAAGAAATCTAGGCGATTATGGGGACTTCTCAAATTAGGAGTACCGAAGTGGATAGCGGATAAAGTATCTGGCTGGGGTGACCATTATCAATTAGTGGCTCAGAGGTCAATACTGAAACGTGCCATATCAAAACCAGTCCTCGCTAAACGTGGACTGGTTTCTTGCTTAGATTATTATCTAAAACGACATGCGTTAAAAGTTAGTTGAACCGCCGTGTGCCGAACGGCACGCACGGTGGTGTGAGAGGGACTAGAAATTAGTCCCTACTCGATTTCATTTCCAGAAATACCAATAACTGGTTTTTTCATTGCTTATCCTTTTCGCATAAAGTAGAGTAGTGTCTGTAATTCACTAGTCAAATCAACATACTGAACAACGACATCTTTTGGGACAGACAAGTTAACTGGTGAAAAGCTCAGAATTCCCTTAACACCAGCTTCAACAAGAATATCAGTCACTTCTTGCGCTTTGACGCTGGGTACCGTTAGAATAGCTGTCTGAGAGTTTGCTTCGCTGATACGTTCCTTGATTTCTGAGATTGCATGGATTGGGATATTTTCATCTGTCGTTCCAACAGCTGGATTATCATCTGCCTCAAAAGCCATGACTATTTTCATTTTATTTCGTTCGTGGAAGCGATAGTGTAGCAAGGCCCGCCCCATATTCCCGACTCCAACAAGCATAACATTGGTGATGGAGGTATCATTTAGAATATCCGCAAAGAAATCCATCAACTCTTTGACATTGTAGCCAAAGCCACGACGACCAAGCTCTCCAAAATAGGAAAAATCTCGGCGGACGGTAGCTGAGTCGATTCCGATAGCTTCGGCAATTTCTTTTGAACTAGCTTTTTCAATATTTCCTGCATAGAAACGTTTAAAAATGCGATAGTAGAGGGAGAGACGTTTGGCAGTTGCGCGTGGAATATCAGATTTTTTATCGTTTTTCACTTTAGACTCCTTTATTTCGATAGAATACGCTTTATCGATTATTTATATATTAAACAGTTCTTTATTCTATTCTAGTCCAAGTTTGTGAAAAAATCAACAGATTGATTTTAAAAAAAGATTAAACAGGAAACTGTCTAATCTAGTGTTTGTAAATAGCGATAGAGATCCCCGATTGTCCCTTTGTAATCCAGAGCTTGTCCGTCTTGTGTAATGCTGGTAACTGGATAATAGTCTGGGAGGGTTAAGCAACCGGAAAAAGCCAGAATAGCTGCATCTTTATTCTCAAATGTTTGGATACGTTCTTGCTTATAAGCATCAAGATAGTGAATTTCAATCATACTAACCCTCTTTTGTAAAGATGTCACGGTCAATCAAGCTATCCATGAGGAAATAGAATTTTTCTTGAATAACCTTGTTACTTTCTGGCTTAAAAATGTTTACCAGATGAAGACCAGACTTGTCGGTAATGTTAATTTTAAAACCAGTTAGGTCTTGATTGATAATAATTTTCAAGAGGAATCCTTGGTTTGAATTTGGAATTTCTTCCAGAAGACGTGTAAGCTGATAGTGACCTGCTTTGCTTTGTTCAAAGGTGTTATCACGGAGTGTATATTTTTTGATAGCAGGGCTAATGTGATAAGTAAAATTACAATCTTTTAAGGTAACTGATTGTTGGAATGCCATTTTAACCTCCAAGTATTTTCTTTAGTTCGATGATGAGAGTATCTATCTCTTCTTTTGTATTGATTTCAGATAGGCTGATACGAATGGATTCTTTCAGACGATGGGAGTCTTTTCCATACATAGCTTCTAAAACATGGCTATTTTGGACAATACCTGCCGTACATGCGGAACCGCTAGAAACAGCGATACCTGCCAAATCTAGTTGCATGAGTAGTTGTTCATTAAGTTTACCAGGAAAACCGATATTAAGGACATGAGGGAGATGAGGTCCAGCCTGATTGAGATAATAGTCTAAGCCAGACAATCTCTCGATAATATGTTGTCGCAGTTCACTGACATGCTTATGATGCGTATCTAAGGACTCATATTGTTCTGTCAGGGCAGTCGCCATAGCAGCAATGGCAGGGAGGTTCTCAGTACCTGCTCGATGTTGCTGTTCCTGCTTTCCGCCGTGGATCAAGGAATCAAATTTATGAACTTTACTATACAGGAAGCCCATCCCCTTTGGACCATGGAATTTATGGGCAGAGGCTGCGAGGAAGTCAATTCCGTAGTCAGAGGGAGCAATTGCAATTTTTCCAATTGCTTGAACAGCATCTACATGAAAGACGGCCTGATGATCGGCTAGGAGCTCTCCAATTTCCTTGATAGGAAGTAGTTGACCGGTCTCATTGTTAGCAAACATGACGCTGACTAAAATAGTATCTGGTCGAAGGGCATCCTGAATTTGTTGAGCGGTGATTACTTGATCGACTGGGTGGATATAGGTTACCTCGAACCCAAACCGCTCCTCTAGATATTGCATGGTATGGAGGACAGCATGGTGTTCGATAGCCGTAGTAATCAGGTGTTTTCCTTTGGATTGATGTGCAAGTGCATAGCCTTGAATAGCTAAAGTATCAGCTTCGGAGCCTCCAGATGTGAAAATAATTTGTTCAGGAGAGGCGGAGAGGATCTGAGCAATCTCTTGACGACTTTGTCTAAGATATTGATTGGCTTTCCGACCGCTTTGATGGATACTGGAGGGGTTTCCATAATTTTCTTGAGCCACTTCCATCATCCGTTGGAGTGCAGTAGGAGATAGAGCAGTGGTCGCTGCATTATCTAAATAAATCAAAGAGTTTACTCCTAGTTTTCTTTTTCAGGACTAGTAAATTTGAAAAGTGGGCTGAGTGGCTGATGTTCTTGGATGCGGTGGATGGCATCTGCAATCAAGTCACTAGCTGTTAGGAAGGCGATATTTTTAGGATGCTGTTCTTTGCTTGCAACAGAATCGGTAACTAATATTTCTTTGATTGGTGCTTCATCTAAGAGTTGGGCTGCAGTTCCCGCAAAGAGACCATGGCTGGCAACTGCATAAATTTCAGTAGCACCACCTTCTTGGACAATTTTTGAAGCTTGTGAGAAAGTGCGACCAGTATTGAGAATATCGTCCACCAAAATAGCTTTTTTACCAGCAACATCACCAATAATATAGCCTTCTGCACGCTCTGAATCATCTTGTGCGTAGTCAATAATGGCGATCGGTGCATTTAGAAATTCAGCGATATTACGTGCGCGTTTGATACCAGAATTTTTAGGACTCACAATGACGACATCTTCTCCGCAGAGTCCTTTTTCCATGTAGTAGGCTGCAAAAAGTGGTTCTGTAAGGAGATTGTCTACTGGAATATCAAAGAAACCTTGAATTTGTGAAGCGTGCAAATCAAGAGTCAATACACGGTCGACACCAGCTTTAACCAGCATATTTGCAACTAATTTAGCTGTAATTGGTTCGCGTGGAGAAGCGGTACGGTCTTGACGAGCATAGCCAAAATAAGGGATGACCGCTGTGATGGTGTTGGCACTAGCACGTTTACAAGCATCGATCATAATCAATAATTCCCACAAGTGATTATTGACCGGATAGCTTGTTGATTGGATAATGTAGACGTCTACGCCACGTACAGATTCTTCAATGTTAATTTGAATCTCACCATCAGAAAACTGACGAGAAGACAGTTTTCCAAGAGGAATTCCAGCAGAATCAGCAATTTTTTCAGCAATATCACGGTTGCTATTGAGTGAGAATAATTTAATGTTATGTTCACCGAGTGGTTGTACCATTTTAAAGTAACTCCTTTTACACACTGAGCTTTTATGATGACATAAAAGTATTTTTTACAATAGATAGTTCTATTCTATCAAAAAAATGAAAAATTTTCAGTAGTGAAACTAAAAAATCAACCTTATTTGGCTGATTTTTTATAGTTATTTCATGTAGGCAGCTGTTCGTGCGACCTTACTACTAGCATATTTGAATTGAATTGATTTCTTCTTAAGGAATTCATCAAAAAGAATTTTCCCTGCATCTGCATCGGTCACTTCGACTTCTAATTCATAATCTTTTTGTCCCACATAATCATTTTCATCGAGGGCCATAAGACCTATAGATGTCTGTTTCTCGTAGCGTTTTGTCGTGAGGCTTCCCCAGACAGCAAGTTTATCAAGTGGAATCTCTGTTGCAGAAATAATGTCAGAAATTTGTCCTGCTGGTAGTTGAAAATTTTCCAGTAAATGATGAGCAGTTTGGATGTCTAGAGCTTGGTTATATTCTTGATTTCCGACTTCTTGTGGAATTTTTAAGGTTAGTTCTGCTGAGTCTTCAAATGTACGAATACGAAGTGAAAAGCGGTGATTCTTCATATCTAGGTCTGGGGTATCAATGTAGTGGTTTGTTTGAAGAATTGGGCTCACATCTGAAAAGTCAGTAAGCAGGCGTTTGTATTCGGATTTGGTCAGTAAGGTTTTATACTCAATTTCAAGGTGGTTTTTCATGCAGTAAACCCTTTCAATGTGTTATAATAGATTAGTCTTTGTGTTATTCTAATACAATTTAAAAGTTTTGACAAGAAAGGGGCCGTATGGACTTTAACTGGGAAGAATTTTTAGACCCCTATATTCAGACAGTTGGTGAATTGAAAATCAAACTGCGGGGGATTCGCAAGCAGTATCGCAAGGCTAATCGGCATTCTCCAATTGAGTTTGTCACAGGACGGGTAAAACCGATTGAATCCATTAAAGAAAAAATGGCCCTGCGGCATATCAAGTTGGAAAATCTTGCTCAAGATATGCAGGATATTGCTGGACTTCGGATTATGGTTCAATTTGTAGACGATATTGAGGAAGTTTTGGCAATTTTACGTAAACGCAAGGATATGCAAATTGTGCATGAACGGGATTATATCAACAATATGAAAGCCTCTGGCTACCGTTCATATCATGTGGTGATTGAGTATCCTGTGGATACTATAAATGGCAACGAGACGGTTCTGGCAGAAATCCAGATTCGAACCCTTTCCATGAATTTCTGGGCTACAATTGAACATTCTCTGAATTATAAATATAAGGGGAATTTTCCAGAAGAAATCAAGAAACGCTTGGAAGTTACAGCAAAAATTGCCTATGAATTAGATGAGGAGATGCGAAAAATCCGCAACGACATTCAAGAAGCGCAGGCCTTATTTGATCCTGCCTATCGCAAACTGAATGACGGCGTGGGCAACAGTGATGATACAGATGAAGAATACAGGTAGAAAAAAAATCGCTCTGCTCGCTAGTCGAAATCCTAAGAGTGAAGCGGTGTCCAAAGAATTATGGGCAAAGTTAAAAGAAGCTAATTTTATTTTGACACCCAAAAATCCAGATATTGTCATTTCCATTGGGGGAGATGGTATGCTGTTGTCAGCCTTTCATAAGTATGAAAAGTTGATTGATCGTGTGCGTTTTGTAGGAATTCACACGGGTCATTTGGGGTTTTATACAGATTATCGCGATTTTGAAGTGGACAAGCTGATTGAAAATCTTAAGCTTGATACAGGTGCTAGAGTATCGTATCCGATTTTAAATGTTAAGGTCAAGATGACAGATGGTCGCATTGTCGAGGCGCGTGCCTTAAATGAGGCGACAGTAAAACGTCTTTCTAAGACCATGGTCGCAGATATTATTATTAACAATGTGCCCTTCGAACGCTTTAGAGGGGATGGAATTTCGGTTTCAACGCCGACAGGCTCAACAGCCTATAACAAGTCATTAGGTGGTGCTGTTTTACATCCAACAATCGAGGCATTGCAGATTGCAGAAGTGGCAAGTTTGAACAATCGTGTTTACCGCACCTTAGGTTCATCCGTTGTTGTCCCCAAAAAAGATAAGATTGTGATTGAACCCAAGCATAGTGACCGCTACTCTATTGCAGTGGATAATAAGACCTATGTCTATGACAACATTGACAAGATTGAGTACCAGATTGACCAGCATAAAATTCACTTTGTTGCCACCCCGAGCCATACTAGTTTTTGGAATCGTGTGAAGGATGCCTTTATTGGAGAGGTGGAGTAATGCAGTTTGAATTCATTGCGGACCAGCATACGAAAATTAAGACATTCCTGAAAAAGCACGGTGTTTCAAAAGGTTTGTTGGCCAAAATCAAGTACACAGGTGGCAATATCTGGGTCAACGATATTGAGCAAAATGCAACTTACTTGCTTGATATTGGAGATAGGGTTACAATTGACATACCTGCTGAGGAGGATTTAACGGGAAGTTTGAAACCGATTTCTTATCCGCTGGATATCGTCTATGAAGACGACCATTTTCTAGCAATCAATAAGCCGGTTGGATATGCTTCTATTCCGTCAGCTCTGCATTCCTCCACTATTGCTAATTTTGTGAAAGGTTATCTCGTCGATCAAGATTATGAAAATAAGCAGGTTCATATCGTAACGCGGTTGGATAGGGATACTTCGGGTATCATGCTTTTTGCCAAACATGGCTATGCTCATGCTCGACTTGATAAGCAGTTGCAGGCCAAGCTGATTCATAAGCGCTATTTTGCCTTGGTTAAGGGGGATGGTGTTTTAGAAAAAGAGGGGGATATCATTGCGCCAATTGGTCGACCAGCAGACAGTATCATTACTCGATGTGTGACAAAGACTGGAAAATATGCCCATACTTCCTATCGTGTTGTGCAATCTTGGGGAGATATTCATTTAGTAGATATTCAACTACATACTGGGCGAACTCATCAGATTCGTGTTCATTTTTCTCACATTGGATTTCCATTGTTAGGAGATGATATGTATGGTGGAAGTTTGGAATGTGGGATAGAACGTCAAGCCTTACATTGTCATAATTTGGCCTTCGACAATCCTTTTTCAGCCGAAAGGATTGATTTGGAAGCACCGCTTCCTGAGGATTTTCAGGCTGTTATCAATCAGTTAATAAGTAAATAAATTTAAGGAGTTTGTTCATGAAAATTTTTGAGCAATTAGCTACAAAGCTAGAGGGTAAAAAAGTACGTATCGTATTGCCAGAAGGTGAAGAACCACGTATCTTGCAGGCGACAAAACGTTTGGTAAATGAGTCGGATGTAGTACCCGTCTTGCTTGGAAACCCAGATCGTATTAAGATTTACCTTGACATTGAAGGGATTACAGAAGGTTTTGAAATTATTGACCCAGCTCATTATGATAGATATGATGAGATGGTAGCTGCTTTGGTAGAGCGCCGTAAAGGTAAGGTATCAGAAGAGCAGGCACATGAGTTGTTGAAAGATGTTAACTACTTTGGTGTTATGTTGGTATATATGGGCGTAGTAGAAGGTATGGTATCTGGTGCGATTCATTCAACCGCTTCAACAGTTCGTCCAGCTCTTCAAATCATTAAAACAGAGCCAGGTGTATCGAAAACATCAGGTGCCTTCTTGATGGTAAAAGGTGAAGAGCGTTATATTTTTGGTGACTGTGCTATCAACATTGATCCAGATGCTCAAACCTTGGCAGAAATCGCTATCAACTCAGCACGTACTGCTAAAATGTTTGGTATCAATCCAAAAGTTGCAATGCTTAGCTATTCAACAAAAGGTTCTGGTGCTGGTCCTAAAGTTGATAAGGTGGTTGAAGCAACTAAAATTGCTCAAAAATTGCGTCCTGAGTTGGATTTGGACGGTGAATTGCAATTTGATGCTGCCTTTGTTCCTACCACAGGTAAATTAAAAGCCCCAGGTTCGAGTGTTGCTGGTCAAGCGACTGTATTTATCTTCCCAGGTATCTCAGCTGGTAATATTGGTTATAAAATTGCCGAACGTATGGGTGGATTTGCAGCGGTAGGTCCTGTTTTACAAGGTTTGAATCAGCCTGTAAACGACTTGTCTCGTGGTTGTAACCCTGATGATGTTTACAACTTGACCTTGATTACTGCGGTTCAGGCTTTGGAGCACCGTTAATATGAAATTTTTATCACGGTATTTTAAGGACTATATTAAGGAATCTATATTAGGTCCAGTTTTCAAACTATTGGAAGCTTGTTTTGAGCTTTTGGTACCATTAATTATCGCCTATATCGTTGATACAATTATTCCAAATGGCAGCCAGGGAAACCTGGTTGCTATGCTTTTTTTACTGGTTGGTCTAGCATGTATTGGAATTATTGTTTCACTAATAGCGCAATATTATTCATCTAAAGCAGCGGTTGGAGTGACTAAAGAGTTGACGAATGACTTGTATCAGAAGGTTCTTTCCCTTCCCAAGTCTAGCCGAGATATTCTTTCCTCATCCAGCTTGCTGACTCGATTGACCAGCGACACTTTACAAATTCAAACGGGTATTAATACTTTTCTTCGTTTGTTTTTACGTGCTCCAATTGTCGTATTTGGTTCGCTCATCATGGCATTCTATATTAGCCCAAGTCTATCTGCCTATTTTCTAGGAATGATTATCCTATTGATTTTTATAGTGACAGTCATTTCTGTTATGACCAGCCGTATTTATCAATCGATGCGAAAAGAATTAGATGGTTTGGTGGGGCAGGTACGTGAGACAGTGACTGGTTGGCGAGTGATTCGTGCATTTGGACAAAGAGAGCGGGAAATTAAGGCTTTTCAAGGCATAAATCAGATTTATAAGAAGCAACAGTTGCAGGCAGGTTTTTGGTCTAGTCTTTTATCACCATTGACATTTTTAGTGGTCAACGGCACCTTACTCATTCTCATTTGGCAGGGAAATATAGCCATTTCAAACAACCTACTGGAGCAAGGGATGTTGGTCGCTCTTATCAACTACCTTCTTCAAATTTTAGTAGAATTGGTCAAGATGATTATGGTCGTGTCTACTCTCAACCAGACCTATATTTCAGCGCAACGTATTCAAGAGGTTTTTGACCAAACATCTGAGGATGTAGAGTCTAGTTTACCAAAAGTGGTTAGCGAGGATAAGGAGATCATCTTTTCTGTGCGCCATCTTTCCTTTTCTTATCCAAAATCTGCTGAGGAGTCCCTGTCTGACATTGCTTTTGACTTACGTAAGGGACTGTTTATGGGAATTATCGGGGGAACTGGGTCAGGTAAGTCCACCCTAGTAGATTTATTGCAGGCACTCTATTCAGTGCCAACAAATCAGCTCTCTCTCTTCATTGACGGAAAAAGTCCTAAGAATTTAAAAGAATGGCGGCAGCAAATTGCCATCGTTCCGCAACAGGCTCAGCTTTTTGCTGGAACTATTCGTTCTAATCTATCTTTAGGATTGGAAGAAATATCTGATAGTGACCTATGGTCTGCATTAGAAATTGCTCAAGCTAAATCTTTCATAGAAGACAAGGGTGGTTTGGATAGTCCAGTCGAAGCCTTTGGGAAGAATTTTTCTGGTGGACAGCGTCAACGTTTGACCATTGCACGCGCTATTTTACAGAAAGCACCGATTTTAATCTTGGATGATGCAACATCTGCTCTGGATTATCTGACGGAGAGTCGGTTATTGGCTGCGCTTTGTCGTGAATTGCCTGAGCAAACCTTAATAATGGTATCTCAGAGAACCAATAGTTTACGGACAGCTGATCAGATTTTAGTCTTGGAACAAGGGCGTCAAGTTGGACTTGGTCGCCATGAGGACTTGCTGAGAAGCTCTGCTATTTATCAAGAAATTCACCAATCGCAACAACAAGGAGAGGAGGATAGCTATGAGACAATCTAGTTTTAAGGAACTGGTCAGATTGGTTTTACGCCAACCTCTTCGAATGTCCTTGATGTTGGTGGGAACTTTGGTGCAAGTGCTTCTGACAGTTTATCTGCCGATTTTGATTGGTCAGGCAGTCGATGCAGTATTGATAGCAAATGGTCAGGTCTTGCTCGGTATCTTAGGCAAAATGGTGATGGTTATCTTGCTTAATACGCTGGTGCAATGGTATCTCCCACTAGTAACCAATCGCTTGGTTTACGGAATGGTGGCCGATTTGCGTGAACAGGTCTATGTGAAGCTGCACCAGATGCCCCTATCTTATCTTGATCGTCAATCAGTCGGTGATTTGGTGGCTCGTTTTTCAAGTGATAGTGAGCAATTAACAAATGGTCTATTGATGATTTTCAATCAATTTTTCATTGGTATTTTGACTATTTTCCTAACCATTTTCACTATGGCTAGGCTTGACTTGACGATGATGTTGCTGGTTGTGGCATTAACTCCAGTTTCTCTGCTTGTGGCACGCTATATCGCTAAGAAATCCTATGGTTATTATAGACAACAGACTCAGGCACGTGGGAAGCAATCTCAGCATTTGGAAGAGTCCATCAGTCAATTGACACTGGTTCAATCTTTCAATGCTCAAGAGCAATTTACGCAAGGTTTTCAAGTTGTCAATGACCAGTATGCGACATATTCCCAACAGGCCATCTTTGCCTCTTCAACGGTCAATCCAAGTACGCGGTTTATCAATGCTATTATTTATGCCTTACTTGCAGGACTTGGCGCGTTGAGAATTATGGCAGGAAATTTTACAGTGGGGTCTCTGACAACTTTTCTCAATTATGCTAGTCAGTACAGCAAGCCTTTTAATGATATTTCCTCGGTCCTATCGGAATTGCAGAGCGCCTTAGCTTGTGCAGACAGACTGTTTGCTATCTTGGCTCTAGATAGCATTGACGATCAGGCTGAGCGGAAAATTGATTCAGAGGAGCTGAAGGGAGCTATTTCCTTTGAAAATGTGTCTTTCTCCTATAGCCCTGACCGTTCACTGATAGAACAGTTGAACATTGATGTCAAATCTGGACAGAAAGTTGCCATTGTTGGACCGACAGGAGCTGGTAAATCAACCATGATTAACCTGCTTATGCGTTTCTACGATGTAACAGCTGGTCAAATTACTTTAGATGGAGTTCCGATTAGCCAGTACAGTCGTGAGGATCTTCGCAGACAGATTGGGATGGTTTTACAGGAGACTTGGATTAAATCTGGCACCATTCATGATAATATTGCCTATGGCTATCCAAATGCCACGCGGGAATTGGTCATTGAGGCGGCTAAGGCAGCTAATGCAGACTTCTTTATTCGTCAGCTTCCGCAGGGGTACGATACGCTTTTAGCAGATGGAGGTGAAGCCTTATCCCAGGGACAACGTCAGCTTTTGTCTATTGCGCGTGTCTTTGTCAAGATACCTAAAATCCTGATTTTAGATGAGGCGACTTCCTCTATTGATACACGGACAGAAATTTTAGTACAGGAAGCATTTACCAAATTGATGGAAGGGCGGACCAGCTTTATTATTGCTCATCGCCTATCAACTATTCAATCAGCTGACTTGATTTTGGTCATGGTGGACGGAAAAATTGTTGAACAAGGGAATCATAGAGAGTTGATGAAGAAGCAGGGCGTATATTACCAAATGCAAACGAGTCAGCAATCAGAGGAGGATGAAAGTGTTAGATAAATTAAACTTACAACCGATTACGGTTTTAGATGACTGATATGTAAAGCCCTTTGTCAAGTAAAAAACAATCGAACTGATAAAAAATGAAAAGTATCTAGAAAGAGCCTAGTTCTTAGCTTCGGGCATTGGCCACTCTGATATTCGTGGATTGGTTACCTACAGGTCAATGGTTCTGCCGCGAGTCCTACTCTCTATAAGCGTGGATCACAATTGTGCCACTTAGTCATTTCGTAGATGACTCAAACATTGAAGTCCTAAACTCCTTCAAGATACTCTCCATTCAAACATGATTTCAATCCTTATTTCTGTCCAAATTCACCCAGTGATTTTGGATAGAAATAGGGATTCCTCATCGCTCTGCGATGATAAAACGTAATTGTCAAAAGTGTACATGAAAACAAGTGCTAACTTCAAGCTATTCTTCCTGTCATCATCCCCAAAATAAAACCAGACAATTCTCGTGCAATAGCTGTTTTAGCAACATTTTGTTTCTTATTTTTTCCTAGAACAAGTGTGCGATAACGTCTTCTTAAGCGTTCATTAGCCTTATCCGCATAAGCAATCACCTCCACTCGGTTTCCACTTTGTCTCCTTTTCAATTCTTTGGATTTATACCCAATCGTCCCCTTAGCCAATGATTGTGCAGCTTCTATCAGAAGTCGTCTCACATGGCTATTCCCAGCTTTGGTGATAGCACCTCTTCTCTCCTTGTCGCCGCTAGAATTTTCGCTAGGAGTTAGCCCAAGATAAGAAGCAAAATGTTGAGCTGTCGCAAAGCGATTAAAATCACCGATTTCTGTCACAATGGAAAGAGCAGTTAGTGTTTTAATGCCGATAAAGCAAGAAAGCCGTGAGACCTTCTCTTGGTAACTGTCGCTTTGACCCAGTTGCTCAATTCGTGCATCATACCGTTCTATTTGATATACTAATTTCTCATAGGTCAATAGATATTCTGTCAAAATCTCTGCGTAAAGTCCATCAGGATGTAGGGAACGGAGCCAGCGGACATGTTTCTGTGTCCAATTACTGCTTCCCTCGGTATAGCGAAAATCATGTCGGAGACAGAAGGCAAGAATTTGTTGTTTGATTTTCTTCAGAGCCACTTTGTGGTCTGTTCTCATGCGGATATATT
>NZ_JAOTGJ010000041.1:0-13438 GCF_044427225.1 Streptococcus sp. 2022WUSS037
GCTGAGTTATTGAGGAGATTTCAATCGGTTGAGTATTCTTTGGAATACTATTTTAAAACTAAATGACTATAAATACTTGGGAGTAGACAGTGTAGATGTACTGCCGAATGTTAACTTAATGACATTGGCCAATTGGCTTCTTTTTTTCTATTATACTCAATGAAAATCAAAAGTAGCCTAGGAAACGAAGCCGAAGATAGAACTCTGTTACTTTCTTATTTCAAGGTAACAGGCTGAAAACCTCCACTGGAGCTTTTCACTCATCAAGACTCGTGACAACGGATAATTTTGATTTTCGAAGAGTATTACAAAAAAAGCCTATCGCTAGATAGACTTTAACAAATGTATTGTGATTGCTTAGGCTTCAAAACCTTGAGCTACTGCTTCTGGGAAGTTCTCTTCCACTACGCTTGCACAGTGATCACAGATTGTTGCCCCATAACTGCGTTCTACAACGCTAGTATCAATACGGCGGCAACGGTCACATACTTCACCTGCTGCACGTTCTACTGCAAAGGCAACTTCATCCACTACAAGTGCACTTTCAGGAGCTGCTTCCGTGGTTACTGTCAAGTTTGAAACGATGAGCAACTGAGCAAGGTCTGCATTCAAGCTCTCCAAGAAGGACTTGGTTTCAGCTGAGACATAGGCAGTCAAATGAGCTTCAAGTGACTTACCGATAACTTTGGCATTACGCGCTTCTTCCAAGGCTTTTTGTGCTTGAGTACGGAAGACCATAAAGTTTTCCCAATCAGCCAAAAGCTGCGCTTCATTGGCAAAGTTTTCCACCTCTGGCATTTCCGCCAATTGTACAAACTCTTCTGCTTCGTGTTCCAAGTAAGACCAGATTTCTTCTGCCGTATGTGGCAAGATTGGGGTCAAGAGCTTGGTAATTTTCACCAAGATGTCATAGAAGACTGTCTGCATCTGACGACGAGAAAGGGATTTCGCACCATCAATGTAGACAACGTCTTTGGCAAAATCGAGGTAGAAGGCTGACAGGTCAAGTGTGACAAAGTTAACCACAGACTTGTAGATAGCCATGAAGTCATAGTTGTCATATGCTTCGCGGATTTGAGCTACCAGTTTGTTAAATTTCACCAAGAGGTACTGGTCAACCGAACGAAGCTCTTCATAAGCCACCGCATCACTTGCAGGATTGAAATCAGAAGTGTTGGCAATCAAGAAGCGAAGGGTATTACGGATTTTACGGTAGGTTTCAGAAACCTGTCCAAGAATATCCATAGACACACGTACGTCGTTTGAAGTATCAACGGATGTCACCCACAGACGCAAGATTTCTGCACCAAATTGTTTCTCAACATCACTTGGCAGAATGGTATTGCCTAGAGATTTAGACATCTTCATACCTTTGCCATCTAAGACAAAACCTTGTGACAAGACAGCCTTGTATGGTGCATGACCATTTACGGCTACAGAGGTAATCAAGGATGAGTTAAACCAACCACGGTATTGGTCAGAACCTTCTAGGTAGAGGTCTGCTGGGTAGGCAAGATTTTCACGGGCGTTCATGACACCATTCCAAGATGAACCAGAGTCAAACCATACGTCCATGATGTCTGTTTCTTTGGTAAATTCGCCATTTGGTGAACCTGGATGAGTGAAACCAGCTGGCAAAAGATCTTTGGCTTCTGATTTCCACCAGATGATAGAGCCATGCTCTTCAAAAAGGGCAGCAACGTGGTCTGTCACTTCTTTGGTCATAATCGCGGTACCATCTTCTGCATAGAAGATTGGAAGCGGCACACCCCAAGCACGCTGACGAGAGATGACCCAGTCACCACGGTCACGGATCATGTTGTAAAGACGTGTTTTACCCCAAGCAGGAATAAAGGTCGTTGCTTCGATTTGGTCCAAGATTTCCTGACGGAATTTCGAAACAGAGGCAAACCACTGTGGCACTGCACGCCAGATGATTGGCTTCTTGGTTCTCCAGTCAAATGGGTATGAGTGATTGATCACTTCACTTGCAAGGAGTAAGTCGCCTAATTTTTCCTTAACCGTTGGTACAACCTTGTCATAGAATTGCCCTTCAAAATCAGGACCTGCAGCTTCATTCATCAAGCCACGTTCATTGACCGTTACCGCAACCTCCAAGTCATATTTGACACCGACATTGTAGTCATCCTCACCAAAACCTGGAGCCGTATGGACGATACCAGTACCCGAGTCCGTTGTGACATGGTCACCCAAGATGACCAATTCATCAACTTCTCTATCCCATGGGTGTTCGGTCACGATGTATTCGAACTCAGCACCCTTGTGTTTTGAAATCACTTCGAAGGATTCCCAACCGAATTTGGCTGCCAAGCTATCAACCAAGGCTTCTGCCAAGACATACTTACGGTCAGAACCAGCTGGTTGAACCAAGACATAGTCAATGTCTGCTCCCATGGTCAAACCGCGAGAAGCCGTTACTGTAAATGGAGTCGTTGTCCAGACAACGATGTAGCTGTCTGTATCCAAGAGCCCCTTGCCATCTTTGACCTTGTTAGCATAGTAAAGAGATGTTGAGTCAATGTCATGGTATTCAATCTCAGCTTCTGCAAGGGCAGACTCAGATGACCAAGACCAGTAAACTGGCTTAGCACCGCGGTAGATGTAGCCCTTGTCTGCCATAGCACCAAAGACACGAATTTGAGCTGCTTCGTAGTCTTTCGTCAAGGTGATGTATGGATTTTCCCAGTCTGCAGAAACACCCAAGCGTTTGAAATCATCACGTTGCTTGTCAACTTGGCTAAGAGCGTAATCACGACACATTTCAAGGTATTCTACCAAATCCATTTCCTTGCGCTTAACACCTTGTTTTGCCAAGACTTGCTCAATAGGAAGACCATGCGTATCCCAACCCGGTACAAATGGTGCACGGAAGCCAGACATTGACTTAGAGCGAACGATAATATCTTTAGAAATCTTGTTCAAAGCATGCCCAACGTGGATATTTCCGTTAGCGTAGGGAGGGCCATCGTGGAGGTGGAAGGCAGGTTTGCCTTCATTGAGTTCTTGGCGACGAGCATACAAGTTTGCTTCATCCCAAGCCTTTTGCCATTCTGGCTCACGTGTTGGTAAGCCTGCACGCATTGGGAAGGCCGTTTTGCCTAAATTAAGGGTTTCTTTGAGTTTCATTTTATCTCCTTTATTAAAAAGTTAATTCCATTTTTATTTCTTGGCCAATCATACCAACTGATTGAAAGCCAAATTTTTCTAAGATATACCGCATTTTATGATTGCCAATAACATAATTTATAGAAATTTTATGACAAAGCGGATCAGCCTTTGCCTTTCCAATCACTTGCCGAATAACTTCTTTACCAAATCCACGATTTTGACAATCTTTATCAATCAACAAGCGCCATACATAGTAGCTCTTGTCCTCAGCTAGAAGGGATAACAATAAAAAGCCAATGACCTTCTGACCAGATCTTACCGCATAAGGAAGTATATTCTCTTCCTCGCGATACAGCCATGCCTGTGCCAAAGAATACTCAACTGAAGCAACACGGCGCTGATCCCCAGATGCTAGTTGGACTTGCAAGACCTCGTCAAAATTTTCTTTATTTACAAGTTCTAATCGTATCATAAAAACAATAAAAAAACTTCCATCAATAAGGACGAAAGTTCGTGGTACCACCTTAGTTTAGATAGAGTTTCCCCTATCCCTCTATGTTCGTAACGTGAACGGACCGTCTTTCCTTACTACTTTCAGGAAAAATCAAACAAAGTGATGATCCATAGAAAGAGATTGTAGGGCTTCCACCATCTCCTACTCGCTATAAATATTTCTACCGACCGTGTCTCTGCTTATGATCTTTATTATTCTTCTGTTGAAATTTCTACAGACTCTCCACTCTCAAAGGCTGCTGCCTGACGAGTTAATTCTGCAATTTCTTCTGGTGTCAATTGACGTGTATAATCCAAACTTTCTTCTTCAACAGGTAATTCTTCATCCAAAGCCTTATGAAGAACATCACGGAAAGCCTCGTCACTTGTTTGAATGTAACTTGCTGTTGGGCGAAGAATTTCCTCCCATTCAGATGAATTAACCAATGATAATTGGCTTTCTACTGTTGATTTCAGACGCTGATGGAAAATACGTGTCTTGTTTTTTAATTCTTCAGTCTCAATGACAACTTTTTTCGCGTTGTCAGTCGCATTACGAAGAATTTCATTTGCTTTATCTTTAGCTTCATGTAACAATGTTGACGCATCATAGTCAGCTTGTTTAATAATATTTGCCGCTTGATCTTCGGCCGCAACCTTTACTTTCTCAGCTGTATCTTGAGCTAAAAGAACTGATTTACTCAATGATTCTTTCATCTCATCAAAATAAGCCAAACGTTCCCGCAAATTTTTCAATTCTAACTCTTGGTCATGATTTTTACGAATTAAATCCTCATAATCACGCGTTACAATGTCCAAAAAGTCATCAACTTCATCTGCGTCGTATCCTCTAAATTTTGTAGCAAAGGTTTTATCTTTTAATTCTAATGCTGTAAGTGCCATCTTTCCTCCTAAGTTTTAACAATGTCTAACTTTAATTTTATCTTCCCTTGCTTAGAAAAACCTAAAAATTCATTTAGGCGAACTCTACCATATCTCCTAACACTAATTAATTGCCCTATTTCAACTAATTTACTGGTTTGTTCTGCCAGAACATAATCCAACTTCACATGTCCAGCCACAATCAACTTATTTGCAGTTGCCCTTGAAAGATTAAATGCGACCGAAATCAATTTATCTAATCTCATACTAGAAACCAACACATCCTTTGAACGCCATTCCTGTCCAATCGGTAGTCGAACAGTCATCCATTCTTCTTCCTTTCCCTTAACAGGGACACGAGCAATTTTAGTGATAGATTGTAAGGCAATCTGCCCAAATTTCTGATCGATAAAGACAATCAATCGTTCATCATCAATCAAAATATCACCCAAATACTCCCTTTTAATCCCTAGTTGATTGAGAAAAGTTCCAAGAACTTGTGAATGGGATAAGATGTTAAATTTTCTAGCATAGGACAAATGAAGAGCGGTTAACTCAAAGTCCTTGATGTCCAACTCATAATAAGCCGGGGCAATAATAACCCGCGAATGTTCAGTCGAAACAAAGTCCCGACTAGAAAACGTTTGTAACTGGTAGTAGTTAGCAATTTTGCATACAATTTCATCTTGTCTAGGATGTAAAAAGTGAGTTAATCTATATGAATACGTATCTTCAACTTGCTGACACATATCCATTATTTTCTCTACAAACTCTCTTTCTTCCCTAGAAAAATGTTGCAATAAGTTTTTGTCATTTTTCATAACTATGCTAACAGTAGCAATAATTGAACCAAGAAGCGAGTTCCCATATTAAGCGCAATCATGGCTGCCATTACGGTCCAATCCAACCCCATAAATTGCAGATTAAATCGCCTAAAGGGTTTTAAAATGGGTGCTACCAGCCATTGAATCAAACGTCCAATCGAGCTTGTGTATAGGCTAGGAAACCAACTTAGCAAAGCATATGCCAATAAGAGATAAGAATAAATCTCTACAATTTTTAATAGTAAAAAAATCAAAATTTGCATAGCGTTACAGTTTTATATCAAAGTCAAAATTTGAATCAGCCGCACCAGTAGTTGTACCAGCATTGCGCAATTCTTCAATATTGACAGTGACATTTACTGGAGTTAACAGCCACATGGTATTTGAGACCTTTTTCAAATTTCCAGATAATACTGAACGAGCACCATCCAAGTAGTCTAGGCAGCGTCTTGCTTGTTGCTCCGACATATATTGAAAATCAATGAGAATACTCGCATTGTCTAATAAAAGATTTACCATCTCTGGTGCATCTTCATAACGTTTTGGAAACTTAATATCAATTGTAGTTTTGACAATCTCTTTTTCGTTATTATTAGTCATCAATTCTTGCTGCCTTTCATGTAGGCGTTGAAGTTGACTTTCTGAACGTGCTTCCCGACGCGTCTCTACTTTTGGCTGCTGTTCGCGCACAGGTGCAGCTGTAGTATTGGCAACACGCATTTTAGGACGATCATTAGGCATTGAATAGGCATCTGCCTGTTCTTCAACTTCATTGACTTCGTCAACTTCAAAGTAATTAAATAAGTTCTTAAATGTATCTTTTAATGCCATATTTTCCTCCTCTCCATTATTCAAAGAATGCTGAGCCAATTCTCACATATGTAGCTCCGTGAGCAATGGCGCGTTCAAAGTCCCCACTCATTCCCATACTTAACTCTGTAAAGGGCATACGTGGTAAGTTCCTTTTAGCTAGTTCTTCTTGGATTTCCTGCATTTTAGAAAAAATCTCGTCTAATTCATCATCTGTAGCATCAATCGGTGCCATCGTCATCAATCCAACAAGTTCAATGTTCTCCAATAAACTAATTTCAGCAAGTGCCGCATCAATCTCAGATACTGCAAAGCCATGCTTACTCTCCTCACCGGAAACGTTGACTTGGAGGAAACACTTGACTATTTTAGTCGCACGTTTATCTATTTCCTGAGCTAGTTTGACAGAGTCTAGGGCGTGGAAATAATCAACAAATGGAATAATGTCCTTGACCTTTCTTCTCTGTAAAGTCCCTATCAAATGCCATGTCAATTGTTTGTCTGCTAGGGCATTATACTTTTCCAAGAACTGATCGACTCGATTTTCTCCAATATGAGTAATTCCAGTATTCACTAGCTGATTAGCAATAGAGCTGTCAACATATTTGGTGACAGCTATTACCTTTACTGATTCACTCGGACGACCTGCCTTCTCAGCAGCTTTTGCAACTGCTGAAAAGATAGCATCCTTATTCTTTTGAAAATTCATTTTAGTTTAGCGATTACGGAAGAATGGTGGTGTATCCAATTCATCCTCATCTTGATCCATTGTAAATTTTTCGACTGAAACAGTGGATGTTGGTTCTGCGTCAGTTGGACGAATCAAGTTTTCGCGACGCAAATCCCACTCTCCGAAGGCAGAAGCTTTCGGCGCCTCAGTTTGTTGTGCAGCTCCACGAGTTGGTGCTGATGCTACTGAATGATCAAAGCGTTGAGAAGGGCGTGGTGAAACAGCTTCCGTGCGATGGCGGGCTGGTTTATCAGCAGTATCTTGACGAACCCCTGTAGCCACAACAGTCACACGAATCTCATCTTTCATTGTTTCATCAATAGATGTACCCAACCAAATGTTAACACCTTGACCCGCAGCCTGATTAACGATTTCTGAAGCATCTTCTGCTTCTGTCAGAGTCATGTCATAACCACCTGTAACATTGACAATGACATCCTCTGCACCATCAATTGTTGTTTCAAGAAGAGGAGAATAAATCGCTTTACGAGCCGCCTCAATCACTCGGTCCTCACCAGTACCGATACCGATACCCATCAAGGCGTTTCCTTTGTTTTCCATAACTGTCTTCACATCTGCAAAGTCCAAGTTAATCAAACCAGGATTTGTAATCAAGTCTGTAATTCCTTGAACACCTTGACGAAGAACATTATCAGCTTCGCTTAGTGCTTCTAAAAGCGGTGTTTTCTTATCAACAATTTCAAGAAGGTTGTTGTTTGAAATAATTAAGAGTGTATCTACTTGTTCGCGAAGACCTTCAATTCCCTCAATCGCAAAGTTTCCACGTTTATTACCTTCAAAACCAAACGGACGAGTCACAACTGCGACAGTCAACGCACCCAAGTTTTTAGCAATACGTGCAATAACAGGAGCCGCACCAGTCCCTGAGCCACCGCCCATACCAGCAGTGATGAAGACCATATCTGCACCAGTTAATACATTAGTCAATGCTTCTTCGCTTTCCTCAGCAGCTTTACGACCAACCTCAGGTTGACCTCCAGCACCCAAACCACGAGTCAATTTAGGACCTAGTTGGATAACTGTTTCAGCTTTAGAGCTACTTAGCGCTTGTACATCTGTGTTTGCTGCAATGAACTCAACCCCAGCAACACCTTCTTCAATCATACGGTTAATCGCGTTTCCGCCACCACCGCCGACACCGATTACTTTAATGACAGCACCATGACTAGCTGCTGCTTCAAATGAAAATGCCATAGTTTAAATCACCTTTTCTTTTCTCTTATTCAAACATGCTGCCAAACAAACCACGAATGCGATCTGTGATGTTTCCCTTAGCAGCTGGACGAACTTCTTCTTCCTCATCATGATAAGCAGGAATCACTTGCTCATCAGCATGCTCCACAGTATTCAATTCGCTCACGATTTCTTTTTGAATTGGCTGACTAATTCGAGGACGAGTTACAGATATTTCAACAGGTTTATGTCTCAAAAGAGTTTCACCATTCACCGCATGTTGGGCAATATTTTCTACATCTTCTAACTCACCAACATACTCAACAAAGCTAATCACACTTGCAAATGCTGGATTGCGGATACCAATTTGATTTGGAACATAAAGTTTAGTGTTAACACCAAACACTTCTTGGGCCAATTCTGTAATTCCTGGTAAGATAGCACCACCACCTACAATAACAATGCCTCCTGGTAAATCTAGAGCACGTGTACGCTCCAAATCTTGTTTCACACGGTCAAAAATCTGACGCAGACGTGCCGCTATCACTTCTGAAAGGTAGCGCTCGGTCACTTCAACTGGAGCGTTTTCTCCAATCACGTCAACAGTGAATTTTTCCTTATCACTTGCATCTTGCGGATAGGCAATGCCGTAGTTGTATTTCAAGTTTTCAGCAATACTCTTTGAAGTTGTCAATACTTTTGAAATATCGTTTGTGATGTAATCTCCACCTTCTTGGTAGATGTTTGTATATTGCAACTCTTGGCCACGCATAACAGCCACAGTCGTTTGACCGCCACCAAGATCAATGACAGTCGCACCAAACTCACGTTCACCTTCATTCAATACAGAGCGAGTTAGTGCCAACGGAGAAATTACAATATTTTCAACTTGGACACCTGCACGCTCCACCGTTTTACGAAGATTGTGAAGAATGGTACGTGGTCCTGTGTACAGCATACCACGCATTTCCAAGCGAATTCCCATCATTCCACGAGGGTCCTTAATGCCTTGGAATCCATCGACAGTGAACTCTTCTGGAATAAATGAAATCACTTCGCGTTCCGGAGTCATACTCTTTGTCAATGCTGATTTTACAACATTTTCAACATCCAAGTCTGTAATTTCTTGTGAATCTGTTGTAACAGGAATCATCCCTTGAGTCGGTTCAATCTGAAGAAGGTTGGCAGGTAATCCAACATTTACCTTTTCAATGCGGATACCTGACTTTTCTTCTGCCTGCTCGATTGCTTTTTTAATCGCTCCAGCAGCCACCTCAATATTTACAATAATTCCATCTTTGACGCCAGCACTTTTTACATTGCTGACCCCAATCACATTCATTTCGTTATCAATATATTCTGCAACCAAGACTTTAACGGAGCTTGTACCAATATCTAATCCCGTAAAAAAGCCGTTCCTAGCCATTCTATCAGTCCTCTCTTACTTCCAACTTTAACAAATCATCTTCCATTTTGAAAAATAGTATAATTAGTCATCATTCATTATACCATATTATATCGAATTATGGTGTTTTTAAAGGATTTTTTTATTACTTTTTCTTTACAAAATTATCTATTTCAGCTTGCATATCTATAAATACCAACTTCCATATCAATTGTCGTTGGAACTGTCACTTCTGCCGCTATTTTTGTATAGTAAGGCAACTTCTGGCTAATCTCACTCAATGGAACTAAAACCGTGTTCCCATCTGCCATATTGAGTGTCAGCAAATCCGCAGTCACTTTACTTGGCGTTAAATTTATTGTCTGAATAGCAGAACGAATTCCTGCATCTATTTTACCCAATTCAATGGCCAGTTCCTTGATTAATTCCTTGTCGGATAAATTAATTGTTGGGTAGCCTTCTGGCAAGGAATCCTGTGAAATTGACTCTCCACCAACCTCTCCACTAGACAATACTGGATACCACTGACTTTGTTGCTGAATGTAGCCTATTATAGCGTATTCTTTAATTTGAATCGTAAAGATAGCTGGAAATTGGAACTTGATTATTGCTGTCTCTACAGACGAACTATTCTTCTTAATATTCTTTGCGTAAGCATCTGCATGCAAAGCTATGGTTACAATGTAATCATCTGGAGAGATAAGGCTATAATTTTCTACTTGCTCAGCAGTTAGTCGCTCATTTCCAACGACCTCTATCTGTTTTTTCTTGCTGGTTGGAGAAATAAAATACAGAGCCAAGGCTGCCAATAACAAGCTCGCCACAAGAACTGGAACGGCTTTCCACACTACCTTGGAAGGAATATCAACTTTTAAAGTTTGAACCTCTTTCTCTGTTTCCTTTTTGGATTCCCGATTCTCTTGTCTTCTGTTTATTCCCTGAAAAAGGACTCTTTTACTCTTTCTAGCTTTTGGGCTCTTCTGTTCTGTCTGCCCTTCGTCAACTGCCTGAACATCTGCCTCATCTTTATGAGCAAGGTAGGCTTGGTGGCGTGCTTTCCATTGTTCGAAAAAGGCACTTTTTTCATCATCCGGAGCAGTCATCTCAGGTATGTCTACATCCGTAGAAAGTCCTTTTTCTTCGGCTAATACAGACTCTTTCTCTGCTGGTGAAATTTGTTCTGAATCCAATTTTACTTGGGACGCCTGTTCCACTTCTAGCACTGATTCTTCTACATTTGAATCTTTTTCCGTCATAGAACCTACCTTCCCATATCTTCTCTAAGCAAATTGTAAAAACTATCTACTGACTGAATTTCATTAGAATTTGCCATGTTTTGGATATAAAATTCCTTATTTTTCAATAGCTCATCAACTTCTACTAACAGACTGGCAAATGTCAATTGACTTTCATCAATCTGCTTAGAATATCCCTTTTTCTCTGCATAGAGAGCATTTTCAATCTGATCCCCTCGACTGGCCTGCCGTCCTAGTGGCACAATCAAATGGAGTTGTTGCATGGCAATCAACTCAAACAGAGTATTAGAGCCACCACGGGTAATAACGACATCCGCTAAATCCATCAACGGTTGATAAAGTTCTGTCACATAGTCAACTCTATATAGGTTTTTATCTAATTGGTTGAGACTACTGTCCCCTGTCAAGTTGATAATATTGAATCGTTCGGTCAGAGCAGCACTATTCTGACTGATTAAATCATTAAAAACCTTAGCACCGCCCGAACCACCTACAAACAGTAGGGTCGGTAGACTTTTATCGAAGTGACTGAGAATTTCTGGCAACTGAATTGGTGTAACTTTGTCATTCGTTTGCCCCACTTTTGTAACCGCACCAACATGTTTTACTTTAGCCAAGCTTGCAGGTTGCTCAAAAGTACTATACATGGTTGTCGCAAATTTATAGGCTATTTTATTGGCCAGTCCCATTGTTAAGTCTGATTCATGGATAAAGACCGGAACCCGCAACAAATTAGCAGCAATAACTGGCGGAACCGATACAAACCCACCTTTTGAAAAAAGAGCTTGCGGACGGATTTTTGCAATAATGGCTAAGGATTGAAGAACACCAAAACCAACTTTAAACACATCCAACATGTTTTGGAAAGAGAAATAACGGCGCAATTTCCCAGTCGAAATAGAATGGAAATGGACATCTAAACCTGATTTCACAACCTGCTCATGCTCAATACCGTTCCCATCACCAATATAGTGGACTTCCCAGCCTTCTTCCAAAAATCGCGGAATCAAAAGGAGATTGAGCGTCACATGCCCAACAGTCCCTCCGCCTGTAAAAACAATTTTTTTCATGATTATTTCAACTCCTCAAAGGTCTGTAAGAAGACGTCGCCACGTACCTCAAAATTGGCATACATATCCCAGCTTGCATTGGCTGGACTTAAAAGGACAATATCTCCTTTTTCCGCAATGGCAAAGGCTTTTTGAGTCGCATCCGCAATATCGAGAGCTTCTATCGTTTCCACCTCTGCTTTATCAGCAGCACGTTGAACACGGGGAGCTGATTGGCCAAGGAGCACCATTTTCTTTAGTCCGACCAAATCAGGGACTAATTCATCAAATTCATTGCCACGGTCCAAGCCGCCTGCAATCAAAATGACCTTGCTATTGTCAAACCCTGAAAGAGCTTTTTGAGTCGCCAAAATATTGGTAGACTTACTATCATTGTAGAAGGCAACGCCCTTGATTTCACCTACAAATTGCAGGCGGTGTTTGACTCCTCCAAAGGCAGACAAACTTTCCTGAATGGCTTTATTATCTACTCCCAACAATTTTGCAACCACAATGGTTGCCAAGGCATTTTCAATATTGTGTGAACCTGGAACACCAATTTGGTCAGCATCCATGATGTATTCACCCTTGAAATAGAGTTTTCCATCTGCCAAATAAGCTCCATCAACCACTTCCTGTGTTGAAAATGGAACAACCGTTGCCTTGGTCTGTTCAGCCAATTCCTTGGCTTCTTTCTGGTTGAAGTTGAGCACTACAAAATCCTCAGCCGTCATCTGACGCTGAATCATCCATTTAGCTGCTACGTAGTCTTCAAAAGTCCCGTGATAATCAATATGACTGGCAATGAGATTGGTCACAACGGCGATATGCGGACGGAAAGATTCTGTCCCCATTAACTGGAAAGACGATAATTCCATGACCAAGGTATCCTCTGCAGTCGCAGTTTGAGCGACCGAAGATGCTGGGTAACCAATATTTCCACATAATTTTGCAGGTTTATTTCCTGCATTCAAGACTTCTGCAATCATGGTCGTTGTCGTTGTCTTGCCGTTCGAACCTGTAATCCCAACTATTGGAGCATCTGATACCAAGTAGGCCAATTCAACCTCTGTCCATACTGGAATTCCTTTGCCAATTGCTTTTTCAACCATAGGATTATCATAGCGAATTCCTGGATTTTTTACCATCAAAGCGAAATCTTCATCCAATAATTCCAAGGGATGGCTCCCGCAAATTACACGGATGCCATCCTCCAACAAAGATTGAGCAGTCGGATTTTCTTCAAAAGGCTTTCCATCGTTAACCGTGACGATGGCACCCAATTTATCCAGAAGACGGGCTGCGGATTCCCCTGATTTAGCTAAACCTAGCACTAACACTTTCTTATTTTTTACAATATCAATCATCTTCATCTCAATTACCTTTACTTTCTAACACCTTATTTTACCCTTTACGAAGACCTTTTTCAAGCCAGAGGACAGAAAAACCGACGCAAAAGCGTCGGTTAATTTCATCGGCTCTATAATTTCTGTAGTGGGTAAAACCACTGTAGAGATTATAGAGCCTTTTTGAGTATAGAAAAAAAGTCCCATATGACCTATAATGAAAAGCGTTCAAACTATCATTCTAGAAAGGTTCATATGGAACAACTAAATCTTATCACAAATTTTCTCAGAATTAAAGACAAAAATATCACTATCACTGAT
>NZ_JAOTGJ010000042.1:0-12390 GCF_044427225.1 Streptococcus sp. 2022WUSS037
TGGAATTGCCATTTGGCGAACATGAAGAATTGAGAAAACCATTTGAAATGGTCATTATTGAACTGAAAAAATTCCGCAAGGGTCAGCTAGAGAAAAATCAGCGCCAATGGATAGAATTTTTCGCCAACCGAGCATTTAGTCAATCTACATCAGATGTTATTGAAAAAGCAGAACACCTGTTGGATAGAAACACATGGACAGAGGAGGAAATCGAAATGGTAGATCAATGGTTACGTAATGCTTCCAACCACTTTGGTGAATTGGAAAGCTCCTATATACGTGGCAGACGGCGAGGTAAGGAGGAAGGCAGAGCAGAAGGTTTAGAAGAAGGCCTGGAGAAAGGTTTGGAGAAGGGGTTGGAGAAAGGCCGTATAGAGGTCGCCTATCAGATGTTGCGTGAAGGTTTTTCGTATGAACTGATTGAAAAGCTGACCGGTCTATCTTCTGTACAAATCGATCAACTGTCACAAAATCATCAACCATGATAGAAAGCGAACAATAAGACTGGTTTCGAATTGCTAACTGTTTCCTTTAAAACCTGCCAGAAAGGGAAAGTATAGCATTGACAACTCTCCCAGTATCACTTGTCGAACAGCTTCGTGCTAACTGGTGCAAGGAGTGGAGACACTAGCTGCCAGATTCAGATTGACTTGGCAAAATACTCTTGGTTGACAGTAAGGAAGTCAACCAGGTGCTCGTTAGTGGAGTGGTTATTAGAGATACTGATTGTAAAGTCAATGCTATAGTTATTTCAGGTTAACTGTGATTATTTCGCGAGCGAAGCAAGTCACTTTCGTAGAGTAGGGCAAGTCGAAAGTGAGGCTCTATCAAATTTAATTCAAATGTCTATAAAAGCAAACTAAACGATTATATAAGGTGAGGAGTTCCGATAGGGAACTTTTTTTTGTTAGGTTGTCTAAGGTTTGATCTTAGGCATGAGACGAAAGAGTGGGATGGAACAACTAGAGAGGAACCATCGAATTCTGCCAAACTCTTTGGGAATAGGCGAACTCTTTTGGTGCTTGTCGTGTCTGGTCTGAAAAGGTAGCATCTCTGGCGCATTTTAGGTATTTTTGAAGGCAAATGCAGGTCAACTCATAGAATATTTATACAACGTCCGTAATTTTTCTTATGTAAATTATTACAAAACAATTAAATATTAACATATAAACAGGGAGATAAAAATAAAAAACAGACATTATTATGAAAATGACACAAAACATAGTGTAATCGCTTGAAAAGTTGGGGGGGGGGGTATGGTAGGATATAGTAGATATGATAGATATCATACATGAAGCTATATTAAACAATTTACCAATTTAATTGTATTCACTTTACAATATAACTTGCAAAAGTTTTTCAATATCAGTATTAATCCTCCCCAAATGATTATTACAATAAAATTTTATAACGTTTCCATTACCTTTCGAGTTTTATAATGTATCTGTTGATTTCAATTGGTTGGTAATTTGTTTGATTTTGCTCACCACTTTTAGGAGGTAAACAATGCGAAAAGCAAAGAAAAAGTCATTTGACTGGTACGGGACGAGACAGCATTTTTCGATTCGTAAGTATCATTTTGGTGCTGCCAGTGTCTTGCTTGGTATGTCCTTGGTTCTTGGTGCTGGAGCACAAGTAGCTAAAGCCGAGGAAGCTGTGGCTTCATCAACAGAAACAGCTGTTTCAGCTTCAGAATCAGCAGCAACTAGATCTTCATCTACGGATGCACCAACCGAAACTGCTGCAACAAAGACAGCTACTGAGGAAACTCAAGGTCGTATTGCGACAATCAACTATATCGTTTCTTACGTAACAGAAGACGGTGTAGCTCGTAAAGCAGATTTGAAAGCGACTTCTGTAGAAACTTTCGAGCAAGTGGCTAAGTCAACTGTATCAGTAGATTCTCAAATCCCAGAGGGATATGAGTTAGCTGCAGGTCAAGAAGCAAGTGTGACTCTTGAGGTCACAGAAGGCGGAGCAAATGTTGTAACCTTCAAAGTGGTTAAAAAAGCTGAAGCGAAAACTGAAGAAACCACAGCTACAAATACAGCGCCATCAACAGAAAGTAAAGCAACAGAGACTCCTGCTTCAACAGAGAGCAAAGCTACTGAAGAAAAAGCAGCAAGCGAAGCTACTGCAACAACACCAACAGTACCTACAACAGTCTCTGAAGCAAAAACAGTTTTAGAGCAAGTTGTATCAGAAGCAGCTGTTTTGACAGAAGAAGCAGAACGTCAAACGCTTATCTCACAAGAAGATAATACTGCGGTTAAACAAGCTGCTCTTGCGACAAAAGAATCTGTTAAAGAAGCAGCTGTAGTCTTCAATAATGCCCTTGCGACACTTGACGAAGTCAACACTCAAATTGCAGCTGTTCGTACAAACGTAGAAGCTCTTGCCTTGGAATTGCGTAAGTTCTTGGGTAAAGATGAGTTGGTCGTTGCCTTGTCTCCAACAGATGAAATGGGACTTACAAATGCACCAAACTCAGTAACTGCTACTCAAACGTATCCATCACTTTACAATGATGGATTTACTTACGATGCTCGCGGTTCATACCAAATCGCAGTATCAACGACTCCTGCGACAGATTATAACACTGCAACGAAGTTGCGCTTTACTAACGTTGACACGCCGGAATTGAAAGCTCAATACCGAGCCCAGTTAGAACAAATTGGTTTGATCGTTAAGTCCTTCCAATACGGTAATAATATTATCGGTCGTGTTGCTATGAACCCAAATGGTGGTCGTGTGGACTATCCGTTGACTTATGAACAAAACAAGGCGCTTGAGGCTGAAGCCCTTCTTTGGAACAACCTGCCTGATGCCCAACGTATCAAACCTTCTGGAGCATCATTTACAGCAAAAAATGCTGTCCATGGTGCCGGTGGTGCCTATGAATTCCTAGCATTTGAACTTTATGGCTATGTGTATGAGCAGATTAAAGACCAAGTCTATATTCCAAACGTATCAGAGCGTTTTGAGTTGACGGATGCTGCAAAACAAGCTGGCTGGTCAATCGTTGCAGTTAGTCCAGAGAACCTACCTTCTGGTTTGGTTTACTTGTCTGACCTTGACTCTATTGAGGGTGTCGTTTCTGCACCATCAGATATTGAGAACGGTGTAAACGATATTCGTGGTAACGTCTTTATTTCAAATGGTACCATTACAGTTCGCGCCCGTCTTGCCAGCTTGCAGGTTGGTTGGGTTGGTTTCAAGGATACCACTGCACCAGAAATCATCCTTGACGGCTCTGTTTCCTACCACGTAACTGGTGATACAATTAATAAATCTATTGAGTATAAGGATGCGACTAACGATACTCTAACTGCTAAAGCAAATGGACCAGTTTCAAATACCTCTACAAATGCAAACAGTGGTTACGACTATTTCTTTACGGCTTCCGATGGCACAACGCGTCAAGCTCGTGGTAACCGCCGTACAGCATTGACAGGGGTTGCTGGTTTGAACTCAAACGGTTCTTCTACAGATGCGACTAACTCAACGATTCCAGGTGCGACCTACTCTTCAAAAACAGGTGCTATTTCTGGTACTGCAACTGAGGCAGGTGTCTACACTGTTACAGTTTATGCCAAAGACTTTGACGTGAACAATGTCAATAACCCTGGTTATGTTACTTCTCCACAGGAAGTACATTCATCTATTACACTTGTTGTTGCACCTAAGTCTGAAGTGAAAAACATTGAGACCTACTCAACAGCGGTTCCTGTAACTATTGCTAAGGGTGCAACTAGTGCTAAGATGATTATGCCGGATGGTACAACTACCCTCTTGGAAGTCAATACAGCAGGTAACTGGGTAGTGGCTACTGGCGGTACTAATACAGCTGCTGTTGTAGGTACAGTTCTTGGTGCAGTCGGTTCTGAAATCAATATTCCAGTAACTTCTGATAATTCAGCTAAGGCTGGTGTGGACAATATCACTATTGAAGCAACGACTGAGCGTGTTAAAGCGACGATCATGCGTAAAAAAGTGACTGTTAAAGACCACTTGGGCAATAGCTACACAGCGACTCTTAATAACAAGACAGGTCAGTGGGAATTGCCAGCTGAGTCTGCTAAGGTTACAAACGGAAATGATGTAACAGAGCGTCGGATTTGGACTAAGACAAACCTTGATGGTTCAGAAGTATTTGCTCTTTATGAGTACACTCGTACCTATACAAACGGTGAGGTAACAGCCGTTAAGGATGTTTATCGTACAGAGACGAATTATGCAAATGAGTCTACTTCGACAGACCATCAAGCAATGTTTGTGCATGTTTCTTATGATCCAGTGACTAAGGTATGGACATCATCAGACGGTACAGCCGTTACAGCAGTTAAGGGTAGCAATAGCTGGGCAGTAGAGACAGCTTCAGGTTTCGCTGGAACTGTTAATGCGATCATTGGTACAACCACAGATGTCGGCTCTATCGAAAACTCTAAGCCTACTGCGACATCAACCAGCTACGTATCTACTAAGGGTACAGTTGTTGATTTGGTAAATGCTACTCAAGCAGGCGTAGCTATCTCTGATCCAGAAGATACTCGATACAACAAGGTAACTAGCATTACAAAAGTTAAGGTAACTTCACCAACAGGTGTTGTAACTGAGTTCAACACAGTAGCAGATGCCAAAGCATACACTGCTGCAAATGCTTATACCTTGACTGAGGTTGGTACTTACAAGATTGATATTGATGTCATCGACAGCAACGGTAACTATGTAGATGCTGTTATCGGTGGTCTTGCTTCAGGTACTGATGCTGGTCCAAACACATCTGTCGCAACAACAACTTACTACATCACTGTTTATGAGTTGAAAGGTACAGATGTAACATCAGCAGCGGCTGCAGGCGTAGCTCAAACAGGTACACCAACCTTTGCACTTGTTAATGACACAACAAACACACCAAACGTTCCAGCTCCAACCTTTACTGGTTACACTCTTGTCGGAGCGGACGCATCGGGTGCAGTAACAGTAGCGGGCGAAGGTACATATACGATCAACGCTCAAACAGGTGAGGTAACCTTCACTCCAGTGGATGGCTTCGTTGGAACAGCAACTGGTGTAACAGTTCAAGCAACAGCTACAGTTGTAGACCCACAAACATCTACGACAGCAACAGTTCAAGCAACTGCTAAGTACACACCAACTGTTTATGATTTGACACCTACAAATGCTACTTCAACAGATGTTCAAGGTGCAACTCAAACAGGTAAACCAACCTTTGTTTCAGCGAACAGCCCAGCTAACACTACAGATGGTGAGCAAGTTGTAACCATTACAGGTTATGCTTTAGAAGGTGCAGATGCGAAAGGTAAAGTGGTTGTTGATGGTGTAGGTACTTACACGATTGATACTGCTACAGGTGAAGTAACCTTCAAACCAGTTGCAAGCTATACAGGTACAGCAGCAGGTGTAACAGTTGTAGCAACTGGTACAGCTAAAGATGCCAACGGTCAAACTGTTACAGTAACAGATAAAGGCACTTACATCCCAACAGTAACACCAGCCGCTATCACAGCTGACGATCAAGTATCAGCAGGAGCACAAGGTGAGAAACAATCAGAAGTTATCACTTCTAAATTGTCTGCAACCAATCCAAACGCTTCAGCAATCAGCTATGCATTTGAAGATGGTACAACGACTAAGACTGTTGCAGGTGAGGGTACTTACACTCTTAACCCAACAACTGGCTTGATTGAATTTACACCAGAAGCAGAATTTATTGGTACAGCAACTCCTGTAACAGTAGTCGCTAAATCAACTATTACCGCTGCAGATGGTACAACTAAAGAGATTTCAGATAAGGCAACTTACACACCAACTGTTTATGGTATCAAGGGTACAGATGCGACATCTAAAGATGTGCAAGGTGCAACCCAAACAGGTACACCAACCTTTGCTTCATTGAATACTGGTACAAACACAACTCTTGGTGAAACAACTGTAACGATCCCAACAACTGGTGCATATACTCTTGCAGATGGTTCATTGACCAAGACAGTTGATGGAGAAGGTACTTACACTGTCAACCCTGATACAGGTCAAGTAACCTTTGTTCCAGTAGCAAGCTTCACTGGTAAAGCTACAGGTGTTGATGTTAAAGTAACAGGTACAGCTATTGATTCAGAAGGTAACCCAGTAACTGTTACGGAAACAGCTAAGTACACACCAGAAGTAACACCAACTACAATCACAGCAGATGATAAGACATCTACAGGTCTTCAAGGTGCAAGTCAAACTGAGACAATCACTTCTACAGTAAGCACAAATCCAAATGCTTCAGCACCAACTTATGCATTGAAAGGTGCAGATGCGACAGGTAAAGTAGTTGTTGATGGTCAAGGTACCTACACTATTGATGCTACTACAGGTGCGGTAACATTCACACCAGTGGCAAGCTTCACAGGTACAGCTACTCCAGTAACTGTTGTTGCCTCAGCTACGATCACATCAGCAGACCAAACGACTGCTACGATCACAGATGAAGCTACTTACACACCAACTGTAGAACCAACTAAGATTGAAGCAGATGATCAAGTATCAGCAGGTGCGAAAGGTGAAAAACAAACAGATACGATTAAAGTAACTGTTAGCACAAATCCAAATGCTTCAGCTCCAACATTTGCATTTGAAGATGGTTCATTGACTAAGACAGTTGCAGGTGAAGGTTCTTACACTATTGATGCCAATACTGGTGCAGTAAGCTTCACACCAGAAGCAGAATTTATTGGTACAGCAACTCCTGTAACAGTAGTCGCTAAATCAACACTTACTGCTGCAGATGGTTCAACTGTTGAGCTTTCAGACACAGCAACTTACACACCAACTGTTTACGGTATCACTTCAAACCCTTCAACTTCTGTTGACATCCAAGGTAAAGCACAAAACTCACCAGCTGGTTCAGAAGTGTTCAAGTCACTTAATGACCCAACAAACACAACGAAGGGCTACCATTCAGTGGTTATCCCAGAAAAAGGTGCTTACACTCTTGAAGATGGTTCATTGACCAAGACTGTTGAAAACGAAGGTACTTACACAATCAATCCTGATACAGGTGTGGTGACCTTCCAACCACTTGTAACATTTACAGGTAAGGCTTCTGGCGTTACGATCAAAGTAACTGCTCAAGCTGTTGATTCAGAAGGTAACACGATCACTGTTACAGATACAGATACCTACACACCAGAGGTAACTCCTGTTACAACATCATCTAAGGATGCGGTATCAGAAAATGTTCAAGGTGTGACACAAACAGGAACACCAACCTACGAAATCTCACCAGAAGCAAACATCACTGATAAGACTTATGCTCTTGAAGATGGTAGCCTTGAAAAAGTTGTACCAAATGAAGGAACATATACAGTAAATCCAACAACAGGTGAAGTAACCTTCAAACCAGTTGCAAGCTTTACAGGTACAGGTACAGGTGTAACGGTTGTTCAAACAGCTACATTGACAGCTGATGATGGCTCAACGACTGAGATTAAGACATCTGCAACTTACACACCAACAGTAACACCTACAACTCTTGAAGCGACAGATGCAGTTTCTGCAGCAGTACAAGGTGCAACTCAAAATGAAACAATTACTTCTAAGTTGTCTGAAAATCCAAATGCTTCAGCGGTAACGTATGCCTTTGAAGATGGAACTACAAGTAAGACTGTTGCAGGTGAAGGTTCTTATACTCTTGATCCAGCTACTGGTGCAGTGACCTTCACTCCAGAAGCAGACTTTGTAGGTACAGCAACTCCTGTAACTGTTGTTGCCTCAGCTACAATCACAGCAGAAGATGGCACAACACAAGCAATTACTGATACAGCGACTTACACACCAACTGTTTATGTTTTGACATCTGTACCAAGCACTACTGAGGATATTCAAGGTAAGACTCAAACATCACCAGCAGGTTCAGAAGTATTCAAGTCATTGAATAATCCTACGAATACAAGCTTGGGTTACCAATCAGTTGTGATCCCATCTAAAGGTGCTTATACACTTGAAGATGGCACATTGACCAAGCCAGTTGATGGAGAAGGTACTTACACAATCAATCCTGACACAGGTGTTGTAACATTCGTACCAGTTGCAAGCTTCACAGGTACAGGTACAGGCGTAACAATCAAGGTAACTGCTCAGGCTGTTGATTCCGAAGGAAACACAGTTACTGTTACAGATACGGATACTTACACACCAACTGTTCTTCCAGTAGAAACGACATCTAAAGATGCAACTTCAGAAGATATCCAAGGTAAGACTCAAACAGGTACACCAACTTATGAGAACACACCAGGAGCAAATATCACTAAGAAGACTTATGCATTTGAAGATGGTGAAACGACTAAGACAATTGATGGCGAAGGTACCTACACTGTAGATCCAACAACAGGTGAAGTAACCTTTGTACCAGAAAAAGACTTCACAGGTGAGGGTACAGGCGTAACAGTTGTTCAAACAGCTACATTGACTTCTGATGATAGTTCTACAACAACGATTACAACTACTGCTAAGTACACACCAACAGTAACCCCAGTTACTCCAACAGCAACTCCAGCTGAAACAGAAGACATCCAAGGTAAGCCACAAACAACTGATGCGAAGACTCTCTTCACACCAGGTCACGAGGAAGTTCCAGTTGACAATTCAACGATTACCTTGTTGAACGATAAAGGTGAAGCAGTAACTACCGTTCCTGCAACTAAGGATGGTAAGGAAGTTGGTACTTACACGATTGATGAGAATGGCGTGATTACCTTTACACCAAACTCAGACTTCGTAGGTACAGCAGATCCAGTTAAAGTTCAAGCTAAGTATACAAACGGTACAGTTGCTGAAACAACTTACACACCAACAGTTACTCCAGTAACCCCAACAGCTACCCCAGTTGAGACAACCGATATCCAAGGTAAGACTCAGTCAGGTACACCAGTCTTCACACCAGGTCATGATGAAGTACCAATGGACGACACAGTTCCAGCAACATTTGAAGACGGCACAACTGAAAAAATTATTCCAGGTGAAGGTACCTACACAGTTGCTCCAGACGGAACAGTAACCTTTGTACCAGAGAAAGACTTCACAGGTACAGGTACAGGTGTCACTGTTAAACGTGTAGATAAGAACGGTACACCAGCGACCGCTACTTACACACCAAACGTAACACCAGTAATCCCAGAGGGTACTCCTGTAAATACAGTAGGTCTTCAAGGTAAGACTCAAGAAGGAACACCAGTCTTTACCCCAGGTCATGACGAAGTTCCGATTGATGAAAAAGTCCCAGCTACATTTGAAGATGGCTCAACCGAAAAAGTTGTTCCAGGCGAGGGTACATATACTGTGACTCCTGAAGGTAAAGTAACCTTTGTACCAGAGAAAGACTTTGTTGGTACAGGTACAGGTGTCACTGTTAAACGTGTTGATAAGAATGGTACAGAAGTAACAGCTAAGTACACACCAACAGTAGTAGAAGCTACACCAGAATCTGAAGGCGTAACATCAATCAATGTTCAAGGTGCTACTCAAACAGGTACACCAACATTCACAGGTGGTTCTGTAGATGTTAACGGTGATGGCAAGATTACAGAAGACGAAACAGTTCCAGTAACCATCTCTGCTACAAATCCAGCTAAGTTGGTTGTAGATGGTAAGCCAGTTGATGAAACAACAATTGATGCTAAGGACAAAGATGGCAATGTTATCGGTACTTACATAATTGACCCAGCAACAGGTACTGTAACCTTCACACCAAACAAAGACTTTGTCGGAACAGCAGCTCCAGCTACTGTTCAAGCAACAGATGAAAACGGTAAGACAGTTACTGCAACCTACACACCAACAGTTATTCCAGTAACCCCAACAGGTACTCCAGCTGTATCTACTGACATCCAAGGTAAGACACAGACTGGCACACCAACCTTCACAGGTGGCACAACTGTTGTCAACAACGAAACTGTAACAGTTGCGATTGATGAAACAGTCCCAGCTACATTTGAAGATGGCTCAACTGAAAAAGTTGTTCCAGGCGAAGGTACATACACAGTTGCTCCAGACGGTACAGTAACCTTTGTACCAGAGAAAGACTTTGTAGGTACAGCTAAAGGCGTAACGGTTAAACGTGTTGATAAGAACGGTACACCAGCAACGGCTACTTATACACCAACTGTCACTCCGGTAACTCCAACAGGTACTCCAGCAGAATCTAAGGATTACCGTGGTAAGACACAAACAGGTAAACCAGTCTTCACACCAGGTCATGACGAAGTTCCAATGGATGACACAGTTCCAGCTACTTTTGAAGATGGTACAACCGAAAAAGATGTTCCAGGCGAAGGTACATACACAGTTGCTCCAGACGGTACAGTAACCTTTGTACCAGAGAAAGACTTTGTAGGTGTAGCTAAGGGTGTAATGGTTAAACGTGTTGATAAGAATGGTACACCAGCGACCGCAACTTACACACCAACTGTTATCGATAATACAACATCTTATGTAGATGAAAATGGTACACCATTGAAACCTACAGAAGACGGTATTAAAGATCCATCTCAAATCCCAGGATATGTTTACGAGAAATCAACTACTGATGGCGATGGCAATGTGACACACGTTTACAAACAAGTTGTTACGAAGTATGTTGATAAGTCAGGTAATGAAATCTCACCAGAAGACAAGGGTACAAAACCAAACAAAGATATTGACGGTTATGTATTTACTGGTAAGACAACTATCGACGAAAATGGAAATACTATCCACGTTTACAACAAGCCAACAACAACATTCGTAGACGAAAATGGTGATCCGATTGCTCCACCGGCAGATGGTAACCAGCCAAACAAAGAAATCCCAGGCTATGTTTACGAGAAGTCAACAACTGATGGCGATGGCAACACCACTCACGTTTATAAGAAAGTTAAGACAAACTTCGTAGACGAAGAAGGCAAGGTTATCTCACCACAAGAAGATGGCACAACGCCTAACAAGTCAATTGATGGTTACGTATTTGTTAAGACAACAACAGACGAGTCAGGCAACACCACTCACGTTTATAAGAAAGTTAAGACAAACTTCGTAGACGAGGAAGGCAATGTTATCTCACCACAAGAAGATGGCACAACGCCTAACAAGTCTATCGATGGTTACGTATTCGTTAAGACAACAACAGACGGTGATGGTAACACCACTCACGTTTACAAACAAGTTGTAACTAAGTATGTAGACAAGTCAGGTAATGAAATCTCACCAGAAGATAAGGGTACAAAACCAAACAAAGATATTGACGGTTATGTATTCACTGGTAAGACAACTATCGACGAAAACGGAAATACTATCCACGTTTACAACAAGCCAACAACAAGCTTTGTAGACGAAAATGGTGACCCAATTGCTCCAACAGAAGATGGTAACCAACCAAACAAAGAAATCTCTGGATATGTTTACGAGAAGTCAACAACTGATGGCGATGGCAACACTACTCACGTTTATAAGAAAGTTAAGACAAACTTCGTAGACGAGGACGGCAATGTTATCTCACCACAAGAAGATGGCACAACGCCTAACAAGTCAATCAACGGTTACGTATTTGTTAAGACTACGACAGATGAGTCAGGCAACACTACTCATGTCTACAAGAAAGTTCCTGAAACTACTAAAGTCACAACAAGCTTCGTAGACGAAAATGGTACGCCTATTGCACCGACTGAAGACGGCACAACACCGAACAAGTCAATTGATGGTTACGTATTTGTTAAGACTACGGTTGATGGTGATGGTAATGTTTGTCACATCTACCGCAAGGTAAGCAACCCAGTTCCGCCAAAACCACAAGCACCAGAAGCTCCAGCCAAACCATCGGCTCCAGTAACAACTGTTAAGGCTGGTGTGGCTAAATTGCCAAACACTGGTGAAGCTTCATCATCAGCTACAGTTCTAGGTGCAGGTATGCTTGTTGCAGCCCTTGCTCTTGTTGGCAAACGTCGTCGTAAAGAAGACTAATCAAGATTCTATTTCTATTCGATGAATGAATTTGAATCTGAAAAAAAGGAAAGGTTCGCTTTTCCTTTTTTTCTGTAGTTAGGGTAATAAAAAAGTAACCGCCCAATAACAAGGTATCTATCTAATCACTCCCTCCTCCTGTACACTGTTATAAAAAACAAAACTGGAGGATTTATTATGTCACACCCCATCGTCCCATTGACTGTTCCCCAATCTCGCCGCTTTGAGAAGAAAGGCAGAAATGATATTCTGATGAAAATTCGTCTCGGAAAAGTGGAAGTCACATTCTTTCACTCTATCAACCAAAAAATATTAGAAACAATCTTGGATAAGGTACTGCACTATGACCATCCGACTCAGTGATTTAGGTCAAGTCTACTTGGTTTGCGG
>NZ_JAOTGJ010000043.1:0-11506 GCF_044427225.1 Streptococcus sp. 2022WUSS037
GGAAGTTTGCGAGGACTACGAGCTCGTGGTTTACGATTCAGATGTCCTTCATTTTTCAGCTGTGTCTCCCAACGGTACAAGGTATCGGTTCCAATACCAAATAGGTCACAGGTTTCCTTTTTTGTGTGTCCTGATTGGACATAGGCAATAACGCGTTTTCTAAAATCAATTCCGTAAGTCATAAGTCTATTTTATCATACATCAAATAAAAACTAAACAACTATAAGAAATAAAGAAGTGTCTGGTTGCTTTCCAATGCTAACTTATCTGCAAGGAGCGACTGATATTCTTGAGAACGTTCCGCTTCAACAGTTGCTTCTTGAGTAACCTTCTCAAGTTGTTTCTTACTAAGTACATTTACAGTATAATTGAGACCGAAAGCCGAATGTTTTTTATTAGTCGGTCTAGCCATAAGCCACATAAAGAGACGGACTGTAGCCTGCCCAAATAGATACATCAGCCCCATCAGGAAAAGAGCGTTGAAAAAATTATTGCCGAGTTCAACCACTCCCATCAGGACAAAAATGATACCACCAATATTTCCATTCCGATTATACTTAGCTGTTGTAGCCTGTTTAACACGTGTACTAATAGTCTGTTCAACAATAGAAGACATTTTATTCTTAATAGTAAAGAATTCATCAATCTGCACATACAAATACTGCAAAATATCAATGAGTTCCTCGCGACCAAATTGGTTTATATTTTGTTGTTCTGCCATTCTTTCCTATCCTCTTCTCCGTTTTTTTGCATAACCTAGTCCAAGACCAGCAAGGGCCGTGTAGCCTAACAATACCAAAAGGCTTTCTTGTGAGCCCGTTTGTGGCAGCTGTCTATACTTTTCAACTCTGCTATAAGTGATTGGCTGTAGCTTAGTACCTGCAGTTTGGTTGCCATCAAAGTAGCCCACAATCTTACCAACTTTATCTGTGATAGCAATCGGTTGACCGCCTGCATCATTGATAGCTTGTCTCTGAGCCACAAATCTGTGCTTGGGTATAAGCCTCCTTCGCAGCCTCATATTGAGCTTTAGCATCACGTTGGTTCTTCAAGAATTGGTCCAACTTATCGATTTCAGCGTCAAGGGTTGCTTTAGCAGCAGTGTGAGCCTTGATAGCTTTTGCAAGCTCTGCTTGAGCGTCTGCAAGGACTTGGTCAGCATTTTTGAGTGCTGCAAGCTTAGCCACTTGTTCGGCAAGTTGCGCTTTCAATACAGCAATTTCATCTGCAATCTTAGCTTCTTCAGCCTTCAATGCCTCTACTTTCGATTGAGCTTCTGCAAGAACGACTTCGCTTGTAGACTTAGCTTCTTTCAGTTGAGCCAATTTTGCTTCTTCAGCAGCCAATTGACTTTTCGCATCTTCAAGAGCTTTAGTCTTGGTTGCCACGTCAGCGTTGAAGTTGTCAACAGCTTGTTGAGCCTTAGCCAAGCGAGTTTCAGCAGCTTGACGAGCAGCGGTTGCACTTGTCAAGGTAGCCTGGGTGGCTGATGTTTGGTCAGCGATTGCTTCAAGGCTTGCAATGGTTGCACGAGTTGCAGTAAGTGCTGCCTGAGCCTTGTCATTTGTAGTTCTTGCCTGAGCAAGAGTTGCTTTGGCACTTGTGTCTGCTGCGACAGCTTTTGCTTGAACCGATTTCGCATCTTCAAGGGCTTTAGTCTTGGTTGCTACGTCAGCGTTGAGGTTGTCAACGGCTTGTTGAGCGTTAGCCAAGCGAGCTTCTGCAACTTTACACACAGTGGTTGCGGTTGTCAATGTAGCTTGGGCTGCTGGTGTTTGGTCAGCAGTAGCTTTCAAAGCAGTCAATTGAATTGTAGTTGCTTGTAAAACTGATTGAGCTTGGTTGTTAGCAGTTGTTGTACTAGCAAGGGTTGCTTGTGCTTGCTTGTCAGCTTGTGTCGCTTGAGCCTGTGCTGTCTTAGCAGTTGCCAATTCAGCTTTGAGGGCTGTTGTGTCGTATGGTGCAGCGATAGTGTTGCCACTGTTGTTGGAAAATTGAATAGTATGAGCACGTCCAAATCCACCAGGTGTTACACTTGTAACAAATGCTCCACTAATTTTCTGAGTTGTAGATGGCGTTAATGTTGCGTAAATAGGTTTATACCAATATTCGTTTGTAATATGCGCATAATTTTGGTTGTAATCACCAGCCCATGTATTGATTGACATACTGAAAATGTTCCGATATAACTGAGTCATGGTGGTAGTTTTAGTGGAGATGAATGCAATCCCCTCCGAGTTGTAACTTACATTATTATTGCCATCATTTTTTAATGCTGTATAGCTGTGATCACCAGTATTATCATTTTCAGCTGTATAATTTTTGGCAATTTGCATAGCAGCTTGTACAGCATCTTTTGTGACAATCACATCTTCGTTGTTTGAACCCCAAATTTGCTTACGCACAGCATTTTCAATATAAACATAGTATTGAGATAATGCTGTTACTTGCTCTTCTGTTAAGTTTGAAGGGTCAACAATGGTTGTATCAATTGGAGTTACCATTGTTTTAGTATAGCCAACCATATCGGTTGTATACCATGTATTGACTGCATTAAACAAGGCATCTTTATTGCTTTGAGACTCATCCTTCGCAAATGCCTTATAAGCATCAATAACATCTTGTGACAGTTTTGGTGTTGTTAAGTTATCAAAAGCTGCGATGTTAGCTGTCAACTCTGCCACTTTGTTGTTGGTAGCTGTTTTTGCGTCTGCTTTAGTTTTCGCATCAGCCTGTGCTTGTGCAAGAGCTCCAGTTGTTTGCTTAGCAGTCGCTTGTTGTTGCGCTTGTGTTTCAGTATGGCTTGCAATGTCGCTGGCCTTTTTAGCATCTGCGGCTTGGGCTGTTGCAAGGTCGCTTTGTGCCTTGGTTTCGGCTGCTTGGGCTCGTGTTAGGGCTGCTTGTGCATCATCACGGTCTGCAATGATTGTAGTTCCATCAGTACCATCTAGTTGCCTTCTGGGCCTTATCAACCACCGCATTGGCATTTACCAAGTCAGCTACTGCTTTCGTAGCATCAGCCTGTGCTTGCGCAAGGTCGCTTGCAGTCTTGTTAGTAGTTTCGGATTGAGTAGCCTCAGTTTCTTTAGCAGTTGCCAAGTCACTTGCTTTCCTTGCATCAGCTTCTTGAGCCTTAGTAAGGTCGCTTTGTGCCTTGGTTTCGTCTGCTTTAGCAACTTCAAGGTCACTTGCAGCAGCGTCACATTCTGCGATAATTGTCTCTTTACCTGTGCCATCTAGAACTGCTTGTGCATTATCCACAGCTGTTTGAGCATTATCCACAACAGTCTCTTGAGCGTCAATGGCCGCTTTGTCACTATTTACTTTAGCTTGTGCATCATCGGCTTTTGCTTGTGCTTCAGCTGTGTTTTCGGCGGCTTTAGTAGCCTTGCTTTCAGCTTCTGAAATAGCTGTTTGCGTATCAGCCACCCTTGTTTCAGCTTTCGCAATGTTCTCATCCCTTGCTTCGGCCTTGTTTGTTTCAGCCTCTGCAACCACTTCATTGGCCCTTTTAACCACGTTTGCGGCATTTTCTTCGGCAACACTCGCATCCACCACCACAGCAGTCTGATCAGTTACAGCCTGGCCAGCAGCAGTCTTAATAGTAGCCGCCTGATTAACCGTTGCTTCAGTCGGTGTTTCTGTTACAACAGCAGTACCATTGGTCACGATAACACCTGATACCGTCTCAATACCTACACTAGCTGTCAGAGACACCTCAGGGCTCTCTACAGGGCTTGTAGGGGTATTTACAGCTTCTTCAGCATGCACACCATTTGCAATTACAAATGAGCTAAGAGTCGCTACTCCAATAGCTGTGCTCTTTATCAGTTTCTTGCCCATCAATTGAATCTCCTTTTTTAGCAATTAGGAAAGGCTTGGCTGTAAAGTCAAGTCTTGTTATACTAATATAACAAGCGATTTGTCAAGTATTTTGTGTAATATTTTCATTTTTTTGTCAAAAAAAGATCTAAAATTTTTACATACTTTTCCAAGTCAACAAGAGATAAGAAGAACAGCCCCATGAAAGCTTGTCATCAGCCCAAAGGAAAACTGAAAGCATTATTTTCCATGCCCAAATTAATCAACACCTTAAATACAGGAAACAACTGTAGCAATTTTCAGAAGCCCACCTTCCCATTATCAACATAATAAAGTAGAAGTACTATAGCAAATCTAACATTACTACAATATCAGAAAAAATTTGAGCCTAAAACCACCCTACCCACCAGACAAAGCAAAAAAAGAAACGCTGATAAAACAACGTTTCTTCATAAACTATACCGGCGGCCGGGGTCGAACCGGCACGTCCTTGCGGACACTGGATTTTGAGTTTGAAACTTAAGAACTTATAGCCACACAAATCCTATTAAATCAATATTTTAAGACGTCCATTCTGTCGTAAAAACAACATAATTTTTTTATCGTGGAATTTTTTTGGCATTTTTGCTTGACACATCTCCGAGATAGTGCTATTATGATAGTATCAAAATGATATTCAAAGGAAAATACAATGACTGAATTAGAACTTTATAGAACTTTGTCTCGAAATAATAATTTGAGCAAATCTGAAATGAATGTTGTCATCTACTGCTATAATGCTGAGCATACTTCTAAAGAAATTGGTTCTTATCTAAATTGGCAATCTCCCAATGTAGCAAGACTACTAATAACAATGTTTAACAAGGGAATGCTCAATAGACAGCAATTAGAAGATAAAAAGACATACGTGTACACTACCAATATTAGTAACCCTTTACTTGGAATTGAATGATAGGGCAACACCTATCATTATATTTTCAAAACAATAGTATCAACTATATAGTATTTCATAGATATTAACGGAAGGAAGATATATGAACTCAAGAGCTTCACCAACACTTATTTAAGAATACTTACTGTGACAATAAAATAGAGAAATGAGGCAATAATATGAAACCTAAAAAGAATATCATAGTACCAATAAAGCTAGTCCCAAGGACTGGAATTCATACCTTTGACGACGTTATCGAACAAGGGTATTGCCGTAGGCTATCAAAATACATTCCCGATGCAGTTATTGGGGGATTCTACATATACGATTCAAAAGATGCATTACCATATGCAAAAAAACTTAAAAATACTATTTATGGTAAGAATTTATCCGTTGGCTATCTAGCGAGATTGCTTGACATGTGGCATAGAGCTTGTCAGTTATTCCATATTACAACAGGTTCCTGTTTGGCTGATGACATTTTCACTTCAAAAAAAATTACCAATGAGTCCTATTATTACAGGGGCAATACCTCGGATTTTATTACTGATGAGATTTTAGACCGTGTTCAAGAGAACCACCGCACCTTCTCAAGAAAAGCCAATAAAGATAATATCTTTGCTGTTGAATGTGAATTTGATGTAAATCCTGACTTTTATCATTATGTTGTGAACAGACTAGGCTGGACTAAATTCAAATATAGTTACTTAGTTAAGGCTGTTGCAGGGGCGTTATCCGAGCAGGGGAGCTAACCCCTCCCCCTTTGGTTTTATGAAAGGAAATTATTATTATGAAAATTTATAAATTTATGTTTTATATCACATATCCAGCGTTGGTTTATTCTATTTATCTATTATTGGATTTAACTAATGAGTACGGCACTCCCTTAGTAGAAACATTTTTTATTGCAGGAGGTGTGATTGGGATTCCTCTTTTATTGTGGTTGATAGATGTTGTTTCAACTGAAAATGAAAATGATAAGGTAGGGGTAAGTAATGATAAAACTATTACATCGGATGCAAATTTGGAGAAATCAGAGGCTTAAAACAGTTAAACCTACGCTATATATACCTGTTTTTTATAGCAGGATTGTTTCTAAGTCTTTCTATTTTATTTTTGCGATATTGATATTGACTACTATTCTTTCATTTCGAGAAAATTTTCTTAGTTCAATCGTTGGTATATTTTTTATTAGTATATTTTGGTTTATATTTCGCTTTTGGAAAAAATGTCAGCAAGCATACCTGAATGGAATCAACTATAATTTGCAATATATGATTGTCTCTAACAAATTTTATGAGAGTCAGGTTATAGATGGCAGAGAAGAAATTACAAATTATTTAGTTCTAAAATATAGAGAAACTGAAAAGAACATAGAAGTTCATGCCATGAAATATGGAGATAAATATAATGAGTTAGCTTCTAAACTCGGCTCACTCCTGTCTAGTTCACTTTCTTTAGAGTTGGGGGAAATGACAGAAACAATTAGCCAAGCAACTTATATTTTTCCGAAGTTTGCTGAGAAGAGATTGACTTGGGAGGATACTCTAGGAACTGCAAATTTGACAATCTCTGAGAAAGTGGGTTGGCAGTTTGGCTCACCGCCTCACGTCCTTTTGGCTGGTTCGACCAAGTCGGGGAAAACGGTGCTCCTAGAAAACCTTGTAGCCCAATACTTGAATATCGGAGCTGAAATAAAGTTGCTCGACCCAAAGAACGGGGAACTTTCTTGGCTTGTCGGTAAAAAGTTAGAGGATAGGTTAGGCTATAAAGTTGTTTATAATAGCCCTTTTCAAATTGCAGGAGCTTTGAGAGAAGCTGTCTTGGAAATGAATAGACGCTTTCAGGTTATGGCGGATAACCCAGATACCTATATTTCTAAAGGAAAAGTTTTATCGTGGGCGGATGTCGAGGGCAATTATCCTCTTGTTATCGTGCTTGATGAGGGGATTGCTTTCAAAACAGAGGCAGAAACGACTAAAGAAGGGAAACAAGCCTATCAAGAGGCAATGTCGAACCTTGGAAGTCTATTAGTAAAATCTCGCCAAGCCTCTATCGAAGTTATAGTAGGTCTGCAGAGAGCCTCAAGTGATTTCATTCCGACGTATATGAGGCAAAACTTTGGCACAGCACTCTTATTAGGTTCGACTACTGCTGATTCAGATTCTTGTCGCATGATGTTTTCAAGTCAAGATATTGATTATAAAACTTGTAACATAGGCACAGGATACATTCAAATAGATGGAGTGATTCCACAACCTAGATATGTTGAAACACCTTTTAAGTCTGATGAACTAGACTTTGAGGAATATTTTGATAAGGCTTGCGACCGCTACTGGAGTATTAGAAATAATGACGGTCTTTCGGACTAGCGAATAGAGACGATTGCCCAGGGGGCAGAATCGAGCGGAGCGTTCCTCTTTTCGCTAGGAGAAAGAGCCAACCGACTGCTTTGCAGGAGGTCAGAAAAATACCCCCAATACTAATAGGGGGGGCACACATACATGAAATGTACTCTAAACCCTTGATACGTAAGGGGTTACGGCTTGTTGGTTATACCGAAGTCATTGAAACCCTTGTGGGAGAAGGGATTGAGTCGCTTTTCGTGTAGGATACGACTTTTTGAATAGAAAATGGAGTAATTATTATGACTTACAATATGACAGATACTACCCTTAAGATTGGGCAACTTGATTTGGATATGACACAGTTTGAAGTGCCGAAAAAAATTGTTATTCTATCTGCTAAAGTTAATAATAGGTATAACGAGGTTAATGGCGAGAAAATTAAAACTGAAGAGATTACAAAAATCGTTTGTACTGCACTTGATGCCGACAAAGTGAAGGTACTAACTGAAATGGGGATTTCTACTGATGATTTGAAAGCTATCAACCTAGAAATTGTAGGTAATGTAGATAAGATTGCTACGCTCGCTCAAAATGAATCACTTTTGAATGTTCCGATTGAGTTGGTTAAGCCGAAAATTCGTTTAGCTTGGAACATGGCACGAAGTAACTGGGCAGGTGTTAAATTAGTATGTGAGGACATTAAAATTCTAGGAGCATAACCCTATGAATACAGTCAGAATTGATTATTTTGCAGTAACCGTTAAAAATATTCCTCCAGAAAGGGTTTTAACTGATATTCTTTTAATTCCTTTAGAAGATTTCACATTAAATAATTGGGGAATAAACAAGTACCAGCGACATTATGCTTGTTCTGAGATTAAAGTGTACTTTAATAAGGATAGACCTTCAATGGGGGTTTTTATCGAATTAAAAGGGCAAGGTTGTCGCCAATACGAAGAATTTTTGGACGGTAACGAAAATAATTGGATAGCTTTGATAGGTCGGTTGTATCAGTATTCGGTGAATTTTACTCGTTTAGATATTGCTCACGACATATTTGACGGTAGTTTAGATGTTCAGCGAGTATATGACTATTGCAAGAAAGGTTTATGTATCTCGAAAGCAAAGCATTTTGAGTATCATGAAAAATCTGTCTTAGAAAATGGAGAACGAGTTGGCGAGACGGTTGCTATAGGTTCCAGAGGTAATCAACAATGGTGTATCTACAATAAACGTATGGAACAACTTAGCAAGCAAGAGCTTGTAGAATATCCCTCTTGGATTCGTGCGGAACTTAGATGTTGGCAGGATAAGGCGAATATTATTGCAGAGCAATTGTTTCTAAAGCGTCCTCTGTCATCTATCTATTTTGAAGCTATCAATGGTCACTATCGTTTTGTGAAACCAAATGCGACAGATACTAATCGTTGGAGAAGAAAAAAGGTCAAGTGGTGGCTAGACTATCTCAAGACCGAAAATCAGACCGTTTTGAGTGTTGAAAGGACTAAGCCAACCCTACGACAGTCCGAGGCTTGGACAGAGAAACAAGTTGCAAAGACATTAGCAAAGGTTTATATAGCAAAATATCAAGCCTATGATGTTCAAAAGGCAGAAGATTATATTCAGAGTCTGCTAAAAGATGGATTGTCTCGGCTAACCGATAATGATGAAAAGGATATTGAGCAATATATCCGAGAGCAGAATAGCTCCCCATTATGGGGACAAAAAAGGACGACTTGAAAAATCGCCCCTAAAATTAACTAACTAGATTATAACAAAAGAAAGGAAAGTGTTCAATGATAGCAACCGTAAATAAGAAAGACCTAGTTGCTCTTGGGTTCTCTGAGGGCACTTCTAAACGCATTATCAGGCAAGGGAAAGAACTACTAATTGCAAGAGGGTTTTTCGTATACCGAAATAAGCGTATTGGTACAATTCCTGCTACCGTCGCTACTGAACTACTTGGATTTGATGTCTCTTTAGGTGCTCATCATGACCGTTAAAAAAGCAAAAAACGGAACTTGGACTGTTGACATTTCTGACGGTTTCCACCCTGTTACTCAAAAGCGGATACGGATTATTCGCAAAGGTTTCAAAACTAAGAAAGAGGCTTTAGAGTTAGAGCAGTATATCCGTGTTGTTGAGTTAAAAGAAAAACGATTTGATTTTTTGGTAACTACCGACATGCTTTTTGATATACTTGAGGAAGAAGACCAACAAAACAACAGGAAAATCAGCTACATCTCCACACAAAGAAATAACTATGAGCGACATATCAAGCCTTATTTTCTGAATACAAACTTAAATAAACTATCCTATGAGCACATTTTTGAATTTCGAGAACATCTTAAAACAAAGTCAAAAAAGCAAAATGATAGTGTTACGTTAAGCCATAATACAGTCAATAAAATAATGATACTTCTCAAGAAAATTTTTGATACAGGTGTAAGAAAATCACTGATAGATAAAAATCCTGTTGAAAATCTAAGAAAATTGCCTATTAGTAAGCCAACTATAAATTTTTGGAGTGTGGAAGAATTTAACGAATTTAGAAAACTCATTACAAGTGATGAAATAAGCTATGACCTATTCTTTACGATTGCCTTTTTTACTGGCATGCGACTTGGCGAGATACTAGCGTTAAATTGGTACGATATAAACTTAATCACTAATACTATTCACATCACGAAAACAGCTTACTTTGTTCACGGTACAAATTATATCAATAGCACAAAAACTAGGGCAGGCACTAGACATATTACAATCAATCATAAATTAGCAAGAATGCTTGGAGACTGGAAAGAAAAACAAAGCGACTTACTCAAAGAATTTACAACAGATACAGAAAGTCTTCAAGTTATTCAGAGTACACCACTACCAATCACAAAAAATATGATTGATAAAAAATTTAAGCAGATACTGGCTAGGAACAACTATCTAAAAAAGATACGAATACACGATTTAAGGCACTCTCACGCGTCTTTACTTATCAATCAAGGGGAAGATTATCTTGTAGTGAAAGAACGTCTTGGACATGCCTCTATCACGACTACAATAGATACATATTCCCACCTATACCCTAGTAAACAAAAGACACTGGCGAACAAATTGGACGATATTTTTTAGAAAATGGAATCTATTGGTAACTCGAAAAAGACCAATAGAAAACATAAAAGAAAAGACAAGGCTTAGAAACCTTGTCTTTTCAATAACTTTAAACTATACCGGCGGCCGGGGTCGAACCGGCACGTCCTTGCGGACACTGGATTTTGAGTCCAGCGCGTCTGCCAATTCCGCCACGCCGGCATATAGTTGAACTGGGGTAGCTGGATTCGAACCAACGCATGAGGGAGTCAAAGTCCCTTGCCTTACCGCTTGGCGATACCCCAATATTAAAATAGGCGAGTGAGGGGAATCGAACCCCCGAATGTCAGAGCCACAATCTGATGTGTTAACCACTTCACCACACCCGCCATATAACACGGGCAGTAGGAATTGAACCCACACTGAAGGTTTTGGAGACCTTAGTTCTACCTTTAAACTATGCCCGTAAAGGTATGGAGAGAGAGGGATTCGAACCCCCGAACCCGAAGGAGCGGATTTACAGTCCGCCGCGTTTAGCCTCTTCGCTATCTCTCCGAAATATAATATTAAATTAATGGCGCGAGACGGAATCGAACCGCCGACACATGGAGCTTCAATCCATTGCTCTACCAACTGAGCTACCGAGCCAAATTCTTAAAGAAATTGCGGGAGCAGGATTTGAACCTACGACCTTCGGGTTATGAGCCCGACGAGCTACCTAGCTGCTCCATCCCGCGATAGTAGTAAGGAGGATGTGGGATTCGAACCCACGCACGCTTTTACACGCCTGACGGTTTTCAAGACCGTTCCCTTCAGCCGGACTTGGGTAATCCTCCAAATATAGTCCGTACGGGATTCGAACCCGTGTTACCGCCGTGAAAAGGCGGTGTCTTAACCCCTTGACCAACGGACCATATAATGGGCACGAGTGGAATCGAACCACCGACCTCACGCTTATCAGGCGTGCGCTCTAACCATCTGAGCTACGCGCCCAAACCAAGTTTGGGTATGAACTATGTTCAAAGCGGGTGACGAGAATCGAACTCGCGACAACAGCTTGGAAGGCTGTAGTTTTACCACTAAACTACACCCGCTTATATGGGAGTTAACGGGATCGAACCGCTGACCCTCTGCTTGTAAGGCAGATGCTCTCCCAGCTGAGCTAAACTCCCAAATGGAGATCTCTCTCCAACTTGCTAAGCGACTACCGTATCTAACAGGGGGCACCCCCCAACTACTTCAGGCGTTCTAGGGCTTAACTGCTGTGTTCGGCATGGGTACAGGTGTATCTCCTAGGCTATCGTCACTTAACTACTGAGTC
>NZ_JAOTGJ010000044.1:0-11251 GCF_044427225.1 Streptococcus sp. 2022WUSS037
GTAACCAATCCACGAATATCAGAGTGGCCAATGCCCGAAGCTAAGAACTAGGCTCTTTCTAGATACTTTTCATTTTTTATCAGTTCGATTGTTTTTTACTTGACAAAGGGCTTTACATATCAGTCATGTATAACATCTAGACTATTATATTTTTCATCGCTCATAAATACTTCCTTAATCCGATGATACATTAAATTCTCAGAATCATATCGCGATATCCGTTTTCGTTTTCTAAAATATTCCTCCTTTTCTTGCTCATACTGTTTGTATAAGTAATCGAAGATGGAATATATAGGGCTCTCTCTTACTTCAAAATTATTATATTGTATATATCCCAATAAATCACTAATATTTTTATCTAATGATTGCTCATTCCCAGTCATGACAAGAAATAATTTATTTTTAGCTCTTGATATCGCCACATTTAGTAAGTACGGATCATCCGTAAAACGTGTTATGCTGTTATCAACCGTGGAGATGATTATCGTATCTTTTTCTTTTCCCTGAAACTTATGGACTGTATCACTTTCCAAATCATCAATTTGCTCTTGCAACTTCTCTTTCTGCTTTCGATAAGGCGTGACAACTCCTGTCCGCTCCCGATAGATTTCATAATTTGGAATAACATCTTTCAGAATTATATCAATCTCTCTCTGACTATAGTGATCTCGAGCGTGATTTCCCCTAGGTGTTCTAATAGCCTGAAGAACATCTTTTTCCCCATTATCACCTGTCATAATCACTAAGTCACCATTATAAAACTTTTGATTACAGAAATTGATAATTTTGGGATGACATCTATAATGCTCTCGTAATAGCGTTTCTGGAATATTCGGAATCACTTTTAGTACCGATTGAAGAAAACTGTTTGTGTATTCATAACCACTATGAACACCGTATTTATGGAAAAGCTGAGCACTACTTTCTTTAACATCTTTTGTGACAATATGCGGTAGCTGTTTACTATCTCCAACAACTACAACATTTTTAGCACAGGATAATGCTAGTGCCCCAGTTGTAATATCCACTTGTGAGGCTTCATCTATGATTAAATAATCATAGGTAATATCCTTTCCTAAACTTGTTGTTGATGAAAATGTTGTACTAAGAACAATAGGATATTCTAGAAGAACTCGTTTCGATTGTTCCCTTAAATCTTCCTTTGTAAACTGTACTCTATTTCTTTCATTCCCATACTTACTAACTAGAAAATCTTTGAAAATCTTTAATGAATCACTGGTCAAATTGTTTAAAACTTCCGTACCATTTAAGTGAACCAATTCTTCTTGAAGAGTTTCTAATTTAGTCCTTATTTCTGTTTGTTTATGCTGGTAAAATAGGTTCTGAAATTGTATTGTCAAATCAGACAATTCTTGTTTATAAAGTTCCCAGTTTTTAACACCATATAATAAAAAGTTTTTTATCTTAAAAATTAAACCAAACCTTTTATTCTTTTTATAGAATTCCTCAAATTCATTCCAAAGCTTAAATAACTTCTTAGCAGAATATAGGTTTAATTCTATAGGCGATATATCTATGTGCTCAAAAAAATCCTTGAAATGATGATATTCCGTTTCTAGTTCTGAGAGTTCTTGTCTCAGATTAGCCACTTCTTCCTGAATTTCAAAAATACGAGGAAGCCTACGAATCTTTTCATTTAATTCCTTATCAAGGCTTTCCATTCCATTATCTTTTAATCTCCAAGAAGAAAAATCAGGGTACATACTATGCTGATTGAGAATAAAATTATTTTTATTTTTTTCACTTCCAAGGTAAGCCACAGGAAAGTCAAGACCATAGTTCTTCAGTTTTTCGTAAATATTATCAATGGCTGCATTATTATTAGAAACAATTAGAACCGTCTTATTCCGTATCACTATATTAGCTATAATATTCAGAATCGTTTGTGTCTTACCAGTTCCAGGAGGTCCTTGAATGACACTAAATTGATTTATTAAGGCATTTTTTGTTGCTTTATATTGACTATTATTGCAACCAAAAGGGAAAATCAGTTCCCCATGAAACGGCAAGTTATTCTTCTTACTGGGACTTAGATAGCTCGCTAAAGCAACTGTTTTGTCTACATAATCCAATTCCTCATACCTTTTTAACAAGAGCAATTGATCGGTCTCAGAGTTTCTCAGAGGATTCAGCTTAGATAGTTCCGTCAAATAACTAAAAACATGACGACTATTCGAATGTGTCAACTCATTTTGCCGTATTTCTAGGTCTCTCCCCATATATAATTTTCCAGTGCCATTTTTGTAGCGGATGATATAAGCCCGTGAGTGTGTTCCATTGAATTCAATAATTGACTCAATATTATTTAATAAAACCCCATCTTGCCTTCTATAAACTCCTATCTCTGAAGGATTCAACTGTTTGGAAAACTTCAGCACCTCAACTCTCTGCATATTGTAGCGATAAGGTTGGACATTATTTTTAAAATAAATTTCAAAGTAGAGCTTCCCTTTGTAACGAATCAATTGAAGCGATTCGATATTTTCTGACTTGTCCTCTCCATCAATCAAAATTATTTTTCTATCTTTCACCATATCTCCACTCTCACTTTCAATCTTAATCTTCCTCCTCCCTCAACGCCTCAAACTTGGCTTTCATGGTTGGGTTATTGCGGGTTAGTTTTTTGACGGAGACATCGTCTAGTTTATTATTGGCTAGGCGAAGCTGGTTTTCGCTGGTGGTCAGGGCTGCCTTAACAGCTTCCATTCGCTTGATTGCCTTGTCGATTTCATCAATAGCCTTCTGGAAATTGGTGCTGGCTGATTGATAGTTTTTTGCAAAAGCATTCTTGAAAATTTCCAAATCTTCTTCAAAATGAGTAATATCGATATTCTGCTCCTTAACCAAGGCTAACTCCTGCTGATATTGCAGACTATTAAGCGCAGCATTTCGTAAAATTCCGATTAATTGGATAAAGAACTGTGGTCGAATAACATACATCTTCTCATATTCATGACTAACATCCACAATCCCTGTATTGTAATAGTCATTGTCCGCCTCTAGCATGCTAACTAATACAGCATATTCACATTTTTTCTCCCGACGGTCCTTATCCAACTCCTTAAAGAAATCAGCGTTTTTATGCTTGGTCTTGGTCGTATCTGCCTCGTTTTTCATTTCGAACATGATGGAAATAAATTCCAAGCCCGACTCATCAAAATCACGGAAGATGAAATCTCCTTTTGAACCGGACGCTGATACTTCGTTGTCCTTCGCAAATTTGGCACGTGGAAAAGCATAGGAACGAACCTTGTTAAACTCCGCCTCAGCAAATTGCTCCAAGCTCTCTCCAATTGCCTTAGTAGACTGCTGAGCCTTGAAATTTTTGTAAAATTCCACCTGCTCATCCGCCGCCTTGAGCCGTACTTCGTACTCCTGACGAGTGGTCGCCAGGGCTAACTCTTGCTTTTGTTCCTGCAAAACCAAAGCATTTTGTGCCGCATCCCGCTCTTTTTCCACCTGAGCTACCGCCTGCTGCAACTCCAAGTCCTTGGCAAGACCGATTTGCCCCAACTGAGCCTTAAGTTCTTGGATTTCTTGGTCTTTTTGGGAAATAGCAGAGCTGATTTCCAGTTCCGTCTGACTAGCAAATTTATCAAGTTTTGCGGTCAGTTCCAGAATCTCCTTGTCCTTATCACTCAATCTAGCCTGCAAATCATTTTCTGCCTTCTGGCTTAATAATTCTCGTTCCCGCTCCAATCGTTCATGGATTTCCTTGTCAAACTCCGCACCACGCACCTGGGCTAAAAGCTGACTATATTCTGTTTCATTGACCTGAAAGGCCGTCCCACAATGGGGGCAAGTAATTTGATGCATATGCTCTCACTTTCTTCTTTTCAAATAAGATATTAATTTATGTAAAACCGTAGCTACTCCCAGCGCCAATAAAAAATAAAAGAAACGAACCGCATTTCTAGCATCTGGAAGCGATAGAGCCCAAAGGACAAAAATCGTTATGGCAGTCGGCCATCTCCAGCCCCAGGTCATCTTCCGTTTGATAAACCATTCCATCCAATCTTCATTAGAATCAAACCGTGTTTCGTAATATTCTTCTTTCAGTTGTTCCCACCACTTTTTCATAACAGCCTCCTTTCAAATCACAAACCTTCTAATTCAAGCTCCAGAAAAGTCCTCCACTTTTCCTGCAAGGGTTGACGTACAGGCGACTCCTGACCTTCTAAGACTTTTTTGATACATTCATTTTGCACCAACCATCCTGTCATGTCTTTTTGAGCATTGGCAAATTCATTACCAAAATCTTCTGGAATTCGTTCTTCAAAAGTAATCAAGGTCTGATTTTCTAGCTGAGACAGTGTAAATGAAACTGTTGCTGAATCCCACCTGTAGGCAATTTTCTCATTTTTTCGGTATTCCAGTAAATCCATGGTTTCATGGAAGTCTTCCATTTCAAATACCAACTTGTCGCCCTCCACCCTCAACTGAGGAAACCAGCGGGCAAATCCACTATCCGTTGCCAACAAATCCCATGCCACTACCAAACTAGCCGGCACGGTATAGTAAATGCTTAACAGGTATTTCTCAACTTCTTTTTTGACAGCAATCTTCATACCATACTCCTATTCTATCCTTTTATTATACCAAAAAACACCGGTCTATAACCGATGTTCCCTATATATTTATAATTTTTGATCATCAGCAAGCAGCCCCCTTTCAATTTTTATACCGTATTTCTTCTAGCATTTCAATCCGTCCTCTCTCGTTTTGTGCTATACTAGATGTAGTGAAAACAAGGAGGTAACTATGATTAAACTAATCGCTCTTGACATGGACGGAACCCTCTTAAACGAGAATAAAGAGTTGATGCAGCCACAGATTGATGCCATTCATCAGGCTGTTGAAGCGGGTGTCAAGATTGTTCTTTGTACTGGTCGGCCCTTGGCTGGTGTTAAGCCTTTTGTAGAGCAGCTCGGCTTTGACACCGAGGAAGAATTTATCATTGTCAATAACGGCTGTTCAACCCATTCGACAAAGGATTGGAGCCTGATTGACTGGGAAGAACTATCTATCTCTGATATTGATTATCTTTCCACTTTTATTGAAAATGATGATGTGCAAATCTCTCTTTTTGATGAGGAAGACTACTTCGTTCTTGCAGAAAAAGCCAATGCACGCGTTAATTTAGACGCAGGTTTAGTAGGAATGACTCCTCAACCAATTGATTTAAAAGAAGCCAAGTCAGGTCAGCATCGCTTCTTTGAAGCCATGTTCGTCGGTGAAAAAGAGCACATTGATGCCTTTGAAAATCAACACAATCCTGTACTCAGCCAAAGCTATTCCACCGTTCGTTCACAGGACTATCTCTTGGAAATTTTGCCAAACGGTGCAAGCAAAGCCACTGGTTTGAAAAAATTGGCAGACCGCCTCGGTATCCTCCCAGAAGAAATCATGGCTATGGGAGATGCCAACAACGACCTGGAAATGATTGAATTTGCTGGACTTGGTATTGCCATGGGCAACGCTAACGAGCAGGTCAAGGCGATCGCCCAAGACATAACAGACACCAATGAAAACAACGGCGTTGCCAAAGCCATTGAAAAACATATTTTGAACAAATAAGGAGACACTATGAAATACCCAACACTCTTAGACCGCTTTTTAGTTTATGTCAAAGAAAATACTCGCTCAGATGAAAACTCTACGACTACTCCATCTACCCAAAACCAAGTCGAGTTTGCACAGAATATCCTTCTGCCTGAAATGGAACGCATCGGCTTGCAGAATGTCCACTACCTACCAAACGGCTTTGCTGTGGGAACACTACCTGCCAACGACCCAAGTTTGACCCGTAAGATTGGCTTCATCGCCCACATGGATACGGCGGATTTCAACGCAGAAGGTGTCAATCCGCAAATCATCGAAAACTACGACGGCAACCCAATTGCCTTGGGAACTTCTGGCTACGAATTGCATCCAAAAGACTTCCCACAACTTGCCAACTATCACGGTCAAACCCTGATTACTACAGACGGTACGACCTTGCTGGGTTCTGATGACAAGTCAGGTATTGCCGAAATCATGACGGCTATTGAATTCCTGGTCCAAAACCCTGACATCAAGCACTGCGAAATCCGTGTCGGCTTTGGTCCTGATGAAGAAATCGGTGTTGGTGCAGACAAGTTTGATGTAGAAGACTTTGATGTGGACTTTGCCTACACTATGGACGGTGGACCGCTGGGCGAACTCCAGTACGAAACCTTCTCAGCAGCGGGTGCTAAGATTGACTTCCTTGGACGCAATGTCCACCCAGGATCTGCAAAAGACCAGATGATCAATGCCTTCCAAATGGCTATTGATTTCCACAATGCCCTTCCAGAAGCAGACCGTCCTGAAAAGACTGACGGATATCAAGGTTTCTTCCACTTGATGAACATGGAAGGCAGTGTCGATACTGCTTCTACCACCTACATCATCCGTGACTTTGAAGAAGAGGATTTCCTTGCCCGCAAACAGCTCATGCTGGACATTGCTGAAAAGATGAATGCCAACTTTGACACACCTCGCGTCATCGTCAACCTGCATGACCAGTACTACAATATGAAGAAAATCATCGAAAAAGACATGACCCCAATTAACATTGCTAAGGACGTCATGGAAAATCTTGGTATCAAGCCACTGATCGAGCCTGTTCGCGGAGGAACAGACGGCTCTAAGATTTCCTTCATGGGCATTCCAACGCCAAATATCTTCGCAGGTGGTGAAAACATGCACGGCCGCTTCGAGTTCGTCAGCCTCGAAACCATGGAAAAAGCCGTCGATGTCATCCTTGGAATCGTCGCACACAAGTAATCAATTTTTCAGACTTTCTTAAGAAGGTCTGATTTTTTCTGGAAATCTTTCAAAATTTTTGAAAAACCACTTGTATCATTGAACTAATACTGTTATAATAGAACCATCAAAAAGAAATGGAGTTTTAATATGACAGAAGAAACATTAGCACAGGGAATTCTCATTGGCATTTGGGGTACAACACTACTATTTTCATTTATTTGGTATATTCTTGTTGCTATTTCCAACTACATCCTCTTCAAAAAAGCAGGCTATGCTGGTTGGAAATCATTGATTCCAATCTACAATCTCTATATCCAACAATGCATCGCCTTTGGCTATGAAAAAAGATGGTTCATTCTATTCTTACTGATTCCACTAGCAGGACCATTATATGGTATCTATCTCGTTTACAATTTTGGTCGTAGCTTCGGTTTATCAGCTGTACAAGCTATCTTCTATGTTCTTCTTACACCTATCTTTAACCTCTACATCGCCTTTAATGACGGAAGTCGTTACCAAGGTCCACAAGAATTCTTTATCGACTAATGTAAAACGAAGCCCCTCTTCAGCTCAGAAGGGGCTTTTTACTTGTTTAAAAAAATATATAAAAAATTTATATAATCACTTGATTTTAGCAAATAATAGGTATATAATTTATATATAAAATAATTATATATAGCCTTTCAGTTTGCTTTTAATACGAGGCAACTAGCTGTAGGCTGTACTAGCGTACGGCAAAGCAAGTTAACGAAGTAGTAAAAGATAAACTGGATGGCTATAAAGATAAAGAGGTGAGTTCATGTATTACCCCGTATCCTCTATCTTGATTGAATTTCTGGTCTTAGCCATTGTGGAAAAGCAGGATTCCTACGGCTATGAAATCAGTCAAACCATCAAGATAGTTGCTGATATAAAGGAATCCACGCTCTACCCTATCTTGAAGAAACTGGAAAAGGCGGGCTACGTCACCACCTACACCCAAGAATTTCAAGGGAGAAAGCGAAAATATTATACCATTACTCCTGCTGGACGTGAGCATATCCCCTTCCTGCAAGGTGAATGGAATAGCTACAAAGACCATATTGACGGAATTATAGAAGGGAGCTTACGAAAATGACACGCGCAGAGTATTTGAACCAACTAGAACAAGCACTGACACAACTCCATCCAAGTGCCAGACAGGAGGCTTTAGACTACTTCAATGAATACTTTGATGAAAAGGATAACGACGAGGAAGCTATTATAGAGCTAGGAAAACCTGATGACGCAGCAAAAGAAATTATTGCCAATCTACCTGAAGATGCCCTAATCACCGAGAAAGACCAAGCAAGTCCACATTCATCTAAACCATTTGATTTCAACTTTGATTTTCAATTTGACTGGGAGAATTTTTTCAACAATTTTAAACATTCAGCTTATCAAGCTAGGGAAAGAATTAAATTGACGTCGAAAATCGAAGAATTACCTGAGTTTTTAAATCTACAGATTTCTCTCGAAGATCAGGCTCTTAGTGTTCAAAGTTACGACGGAGAAACTGTCTTATTGCACAATCCTGTTTCAGAAGATGGTAGCTACCAGGCTTTTGACTATCAACTACTCCAAGATAGTTTGTACATATCTAACAAGCCACTCCCTGACCAGCTCTACTTCTCAAACAATCAAACCAGCTCTGCTATTCTCAAAATCCCAAAAAGACTCCTGCCCCTTACTAGTCTCAATCTGAAAACGACAGATAGTAGTCTGACAATAGTGGACATGCAAGTATGCGAACAGCTAGTCATCAATGCAGAAGATAGTAGTATCAGCATGACGAAAGTGAGCTGCCCAAGCTCTGCTCTACGGTTAGAAGACTCTACACTAACTATCTCAGATGGACAGCTGAGCGAGTTAAAATTGGAAGCCAGCGATGCTGTTATCACTCTCTCAAGCATGAGCCTTTCAGATGCAAGGATAACATTAGAAGACTGTGTCTGGAAGTTGAAGGATTTTGTCCTTGAAAAGAGCCTTAACTGCCAGGCTGAAGATTCTGTCTTAACCTATAAACCGAGTACAGACATCAGTTTGGACATCTGGGAGGAAGATTCTAGCCTTAAACTTCCAAAGGATAAGGCGTTTACAATGATGAAAGAGGATGACATCACTCATCTCAGCTATAGGCAAGAAAATAGCCCTGCTCAGTTGGTTATTCATTGTCAAGATTGCCAGCTTACTGTTGGATAAAGGAGGTTCCCATGAAGCGCAAGGAATATTTACAGAAACTCGAAAAATATCTCAAAAACCTACCAAAAGAAGATTTTCAAGATACCTTGGACTATTTCAATGAATATTTTGACGAAAAGGAAAACGACGAGCAAGCTATTCAAGAGCTGGGCAGTCCAAAAGAAGCTGCCCGTGAAATTCTAGCGACCCTCTACGACAAAGAGCGGACAGAAGATAAGCCAAATACCCGCAATATGGTCTGGTTGACCATCCTCGCCATCCTTGCCGCACCAATCGGCATCCCCCTAGCAATCACCCTAGTTGCCCTCTTCATTGTCCTACTCCTGCTCATCCTCAGTGCCTTTCTACTCCTAATATCACTTTGGATTGTCCTTCTCAGTCTAGCAATCGCCCAGCTTCTCCTCGCCTTCGACCTCCTCACACTCTCATGGTCATCCTCCCTCCTCTTTACAGGGCTAGCCCTCATCTGTTTGGCACTCACCCTCTTGGGTAGTAAATTCACTCTAGACCTTGGAAGCAAAACCTTCTTGCTTGTTTTACACTGGATACAAAGAACCATTCGCAAAGGAGAGTATCATGAAAGAGCTTAAACCATTTACGAAAATCAGTCTGAGCCTGCTCAGTCTTGGAGCCATTCTAAGCCTCATCGGCTACCTGGCTGGCGGTTGGACAAATATGAAACTTGTCGCAGAAAACTATTTTCAGCCCCAAACAGCCAGTTTTAGTAATATTAGGGCTATAGAAGTGAATGAAAAACTGTCCATTATGCCCTCGCCTGACAACCAATTCCACCTCCACTACTACCGAAATCAGCACAAAGGCATTGACCTACTCAGCCACCAAGTTCAAGATGGAAAATTGACCATTTCTAGTGCCTATCAAGGCATTGTTACTTATGATGGTTTACTCGAACCTATCTTACATCTTGTCAATGACCAGAATATTGCCTACTACCAACCTGTTTTACAGATCCCCAAAAACAGCACAATCGAAACACTTTCAGGCAACCTTCAAGGAGACCTTTATTTGGATAAAGTAACTATTCAAAATCTTGAACTCACTGCAGAAGATGGGGATATGTTGATTGAAAACAGTCAACTCAGCTTTGCTCATTTGTCACACCTCAATGGAGAAGTAGCAATCAATCATTCCACATTAACAAGTCCGAAAGACATTTCCGATACTGTTGGCAGTAGCTTAACGATTGAGGATGGGGTTTTTAAAGCTGAAAACCTAAAACTAGAGGGAAGGCATGACATCAGTAATTTCGGTGGCTCAATCGACATTTCTCTTCATTCACAAACAAAAACAGACATCTACATAGATGCCAGTCAAAATAATAGTAGAATGGAACTGCCAGCCTATTCCAATACCAAAGCCAATAATTACCTCTTCATCTCTACACTGGATGGAGAATTGACTATTCGGTAATTGCAAAAAGCCCTCCTCACGGACAATGTCATTAAGTTAAGGATCCTACTCCAATTTTTATTGGATAGGGTCTTTTTATTTTTCGATAAAGTGATAGACTAAAATCAAAAAGGAGTTTTCCCATGGTTCAGTCTATTCAAACAATCCTAGAATCTTGCATCTCACAACTCTCATCAGACAGTTCTTCTTATGTCATCGAACCAGATAAAGACTTTACCCGTTCCAGAAAATGTTCCTTCCAACAAATGGTTTCTGCTATACTAAACATGGGAGGTCAAACACTATCAAAAGAACTCATCAGCCAAGACTTCCCCATTTCAAAGGCTGCTTTTGTCCAAAATCGCTATAAAATTAAGCACCAAGCCTTTCAAGATCTCTTCAAAAACTTTACACAGGCTGTTCTTCCAAAAACAGAACTCCCTATTCTGGCTGTAGATGGATCCGATATCCATATTCCAGTCATACCTGAGGACACAGCTTCTTATTTTCCTTCAAAATCAGGTGGAAAAGCCTATAATCTCCTGCACTTAAATGCCCTCTTTGATTTGGAAAGCGAGCTCTATTGTGATGCTTTGGTTCAAAAGAGACGAGATGTTGATGAACGACAAGCTCTGATTGACATGATGGAGAATTCTCCCTTTCGAACAAGCCCTCATTGTGGCAGATAGGGGGTATGAATCTTATAATTTGATGGCTCATTGCCAAGAAAAAGGCTGGTTCTATCTGATTCGGATTCGAGATGGGAAAAACAGTATGAAGCAAAGTTTGGACCTACCTCATACAGAAACCT
>NZ_JAOTGJ010000045.1:0-10786 GCF_044427225.1 Streptococcus sp. 2022WUSS037
CATGGAATTACAAGCAGCCACCACCATATTTGTAGTCAATATGAAGCGAATTATGACCTTAATAGACCAAAAGGAAGAGTAGAAAAATAGGAATTCTCCCAATCATTCAGGAGAATTCCTATTTTTTATAAGAGTCAGAGTAACTGGAGACTTTTTCAGTGGGCTCCTTTCTATCTATCGTCTTTTGTTCTAGACATTAAGATGCCAATTCCTTTTTGAAGATAGGTAAATAATAGATAGGCCAAGACACCTCCTAGCGTATTGGTCCAGAGGTCATCCACTTCAAACACTCGCCCCGCATCAATGAGCAGGTCTAACAAGAGCTGGCTACATTCGATAAACAAGCTCATACAAAAACTATAACGAATCACCGCTCGAAGGCTCCGCCATTCTTCCCTAAGAAACAAAAGAAGAAAAATCAGAGGGAAAAGTAGAAAAATATTAGTGATGTTTTGCAAGAAAATCCATCCTAGGTCTGCCAAACTATCTACCTTATCCCCGTTGACGATGCTGTTGAAAGGCGTTGGTAAAAGATAGAGACGGCCGATCTGAATAATTCCTGGTGTGGAGAAATCCTTGTATTGAGGGTACCAAGTCTGAGGTAGAAAACAAAGTAAAACAATAGCCAGAGCATAGGCTCCAGCTAAGGTCTTACAAATCTGTCTTCCTAGCTTGGTCAAGTTTCCATCTGCTTGGAAGAATTTTCTCATGCTCGAATACCTGCCTTTGCTTTTGCGGCTGCAATACGAGCACGCGCTTTTTCACGGTCCTTTTTGAGCGTATTGGAACGCAACTGACCACAAGCCGCATCGATATCTGTACCATGTTCCTGGCGAACGACACAGTTAACACCATTTTTCTTCAAGACATCAAAGAAAGCCAAGGTCCGTTCTCTAGTTGAACGGCTGTACTGGTCATGCTCACTTACAGGATTGTATGGAATCAAGTTGATATAAGACAATTTACGGATGTTCTTGGTCAAATCAGCCAATTCCTGAGCTTGTTCCACTCCATCATTGACCTCGTTGAGCATAATATACTCAAAAGTCACACGGCGGTTGGTCACCTTGATATAGTCCTCAATCGCTTCAAACAAGACTTCGATTGGATAGCGACGGTTGATCCGCATGATGCTGGAACGAAGGTCGTTATTTGGCGCGTGAAGAGATACTGCCAAGTTAACCTGAACTCCCTCACGGGCAAAATCACGGATTTTTGGCGCCAAACCAGATGTTGACACTGTGATGTGACGAGCTCCGATTGCCAAGCCCTTGTCATCATTGACCACACGCAAGAAGGTCATAACATTGTCATAGTTATCAAGTGGCTCACCAATCCCCATGACAACGATATGGCTAACACGCTCATTCTGATTGCGCTCATCTAGGTATTTCTGCACCAACATAATCTGAGCCACGATTTCACCGCTGGTCAAGTCACGTTGCTTAGGAATCAATCCAGATGCACAGAATGTACAGCCGATATTACAGCCAACTTGTGTCGTTACACATACAGAAAGACCATAGTGCTGGTGCATGAGAACTGTCTCAATCAACATGCCATCTGGCAGTTCAAAGAGATATTTGATAGTACCGTCCTTAGACTCCTGTACAATCCGTTGTTTGAGCGGGTTAACTACAAAATGTTCTTCCAACTTTTCAATCAAGGACTTGGGCAAGTTGGTCATTTCCGCAAAGGATTGGACACGAGAACGGTAGAGCCATTCCCAAATCTGAGTCGCACGGAATTTCTTTTCTCCATTTTCTAAAATCCAATCCACAAGATTGGATTGACTAAAAGCATAAATTGATGGTTTCATGTTTCTCCCTACTTCTGACGGATGACAAAGCTACGCTTAGCCTCATTCATCTCTCGATTATTCTGCTTACGGTCACGCTTCTGACTGCGCTCCGTCTGATTGGCCTTAACACCAGCATTCTTCATGGTAAAATGACGCTGTTCCGACTGCTTGTTCTGCTGCTTCCCTTTTTTCTGACGGTCATTGCGATTATTTTTGTTTTCTTTTGGTGCAATAGGCTCCGTCCGCTGCTGATTTCTGTTGCGATTACGTGAACGACTCCGCTTGCGACGGGGTCTGTCCTCCTCCTCAGCAGGCAAGTCTTGGGGATTCGGATTGGCTAAGACGAAATAAGCACAACCAAAATTACAATACTCCGTCAAATAGTCATCCAAGCGACTGATTTTTAAGTCTGATTTAACATTTTTATCGTCTGTATAGAATCCCCGTAATCTCAGCTGCTCATTGCCCCAATCTCCCACGATATAATCAAACTTGAGCATGAGTTGTGAAAAACGTTGACCAAAAATCGTCTGGTCAAAAGCATTCTTGTAATCTTCCAACAGGTCTAGCTCAATATTTTCTGATACAACCTTTTCTCCTACACGGGCAAAACTTGGGCCAGGATACTTGTTGTAGTTATACATTTCAGGTGAAATTTCTTTTTTCATTTGTCCTCCTATCTGTTCAATTCTTCATACATATCATTTCTATCTAACCCTACTATTATATCACTATTTGACCAGAAATTCTTCTAGTTTAGCGTTTAGGAGAAATTTCCGACAATTTTAAGAAAACATGAAATGAAAAAGGACGATTTACTCGCCCTTCGTTTTCTTCAAATAATCAATAGCATCCTGCGCTGTCTTGACAGGTACTACTTCAATGTCTACACCCGCTTTTTCAGCTGCTTCTTTGGCTTCCTCATAATTGGTTTTAGCTGTCGGATCTTCCTTCAAAATTTCTTCGTCAACTGGGTTATTTGGTACAAAGAAAATACTTGCACCAGCCTTGGCTGCTGACAAGACCTTCTTGTCTGCTCCTCCAATATCACCGACGCTGCCATCTTGTTCAATGGTTCCTGTACCAGCAATCACGCGCCCATCACGTAAGGTTGGATCAGCTAATTGCGTATAGATTGCCAGGGTAAACATGAGACCCGCACTCGGACCACCAATATTTCCAGTTTGGAAATCAATTGGGACGGAACTTTCCACTTCAGTATGGTCTACAAGAGTTATCCCAATCCCGTTTTTTCCATTGGAGAGCTTGATAATCTGACCATCCGCAGATTTTTCCTGACCATCACTGACATAACCAACTGTTACATCACTCCCCAATTCTAAACTGCTAACGTATTTGATCAAATCTGGAGAAGATTCAAAGGTTTTGCCATTGATGCTCACAACCGTATCCGCAATGTTCAGAATCTCCTTAAAGGTTGAATCCTCTGCCAGAGCGAGAACATAAACCCCGAAGAAATCCATGCTAACTTCTTTACCTGCAAGGGTCAAACCTTGGTACTTGGCCATATTTTGCGAAGTTTCCATGTAGAACTGGGCAATACGGAAATATTCCTCGCTATCTGCTCCCCCTGTCATTTCCTCCGCTGAACTGACACTTGTATAAGGATCAAACTGTGCTGCCAGGAGTTGCAGAGCAGTTGCCTGTTGGACTGACACATAGGTAAAGTTGTAAGAGCCTTCCTCTTGGTCTATTTGATTGTTCACCGTTAGTACCTGACGAATATCAGCAGCTCCACCTGGACTTTCCAGATAATAAGGCAGACGAACAAAAACGGCAAACCAAATCAAAAGAGTTCCTAAAACAATAGATGCAATTAGGGTTAACTTCCTATTTTTCTTCATTCTTTCTAATCTCCTCACTAACAATTTCTGGAACATAAGGGCCTATGTCCTGTTTGAAATACAGCAATTCTCGAACCTGGCTGGATGATACGAACTTAAGCTCTGGCTTGGCGATTAAATAAATAGTTTCCAAATCTGGTGCCAACTGACGATTGTAAAAATCAAAACTTGACTCGTATTCCAAATCGGTCGCATTACGCAATCCTCGGACCAAATGTGTTACTCCATAGCGCTTAGCTACATCGACTACCAATTCATTTTCAGACAGAACGACCTCGATATTCTCCATTCCTACAAAAAGCTTCTCCAAAATGGCTTTTCTCTCCAAACCCGTCAAGAGTCCTGCCTTTTTAGGATTGGTAAAAACTCCCACATATAATTTATCAAATAGTCCACTCGCTCGTTCAATTAAGTCCAAGTGTCCATTGGTAATGGGGTCAAATGAGCCCGTAAACAATCCAATCTTATCTGACATATACTGTTACCTTACTAATTCCGTAGAGTTTCTCTTTCCATATCCCCAGCTCTGCTATTTCTTCCGGAAGAGAGACCGCCTTATCCGTTTCGCAGACTACCATAACATCATCTGCTAGTAAGTCACGGCGACAAAGTTCTGTTATCACTTCTTCAATTTCCTGCTCTGCATAAGGAGGGTCCAAGAATACCAGGTCGAAAGGACCTTCCACACTGTTCAAAGCCTGTCTAGCTTCCATTGCTAGAAGCTGAAATTTATCTGCTTCCTTAGTCATTGCAATATTTTCACGGATAATGGCTTGTGCTCGTCGATCTCGCTCAACCAGAACTGCTGACTCCATGCCACGAGATATAGCCTCGATAGATAAACCACCACTGCCAGCGTACAAGTCAAGAACTCTACCACCCTCAAAATAGGGACCAATCATATTGAACATGGCTCCACGGACCTTATCCGATGTCGGTCTGGTTGTTTTTCCATCTAACGTTTTCAGTGGTCTTCCACCATAGCTTCCCGATACAATTCTCATAAGGTATATTATAGCAAAAAATGAAGCTCGTTGCTGAAACCAAGTGCACTTCCTGCTTTCCTTTTTGCACCAACTTTTTCAACATTCTACCAAATACACTCTCAACCGCTATAGCAGGAAATCATTCTCGCACTATTCAACAAAATGATAAAAATAAAAAGCAAGGAAATTCTGTTTTACGCGAAATTCCTCACTCTTATCGCATGTATTTAAACTAGATCGTTACAAGAAAAAATTAGTGTTGAAATACAAATAGCTATTTTTTCCAGTATGCTAATACGCCATAAAGAACCAGTAGCAAAAAAGTCTACGGATTATCTGGTGAACTCTCGTCAGCTGTTGGAACTGTTTCCACTGACTCAACCAGGCTAGTTGTTGAATCTGTCGTTTCCGCCGGTGTTTCAGAAACTGTTGGAGTTTCTACCACAGGTGCTCCTTCCCTAGTCGGAGGGACTGAAGTACTTGTACTAGTTGACGCCACGCTGCTTGTATACTGGCTTGTTGAACTCACACTTTGATTTCCATATATATTTTGATTAGGCACTACATAGGATTCTTGTGAGGTCTCACTAGCTTCAGCAAGGTCCGTTGACTGACTAGTCCCTATTTCAGATACTTTTTTCTCATCAGCTACTTTTTGGGCTGCTTCCGCCCTGGCCAACTCCGCTTTTAGCTTAGCCTGTGTTTGAGCATCTGTCTGCTGTCCCACTAGCTCTTTTACTTGGTCAATCCGTTTCTGTAATGCTGCTTTTTTAGTCGCATCCGTAACCTTGTTTACTGCAGATTGTGCCTCTGCAAGTTTCTCTTCAGTATGTGTTCCTTCTAATACAATGACAGCATTCTCAGCATCCTGAAATAATGTATCAACCGTTTTTTCTGATTGGGCACTTGCTGTACTGTCTTTGTATCACTTGTTTCGTTTTGGGCATTTTTATACCAACTAGCGCCTAAACTAATCAATAAAATAAGTCCCATAAAAGAAATAATGCCAATTTCTGCCAATGACAACTTTTCAAATTTCTTTTCCATATTTTTGCCCTTATCCGTCTTATTGCATAAGAAAATACTCTAGCCTACTGACAATGCTACTTAGTCGTTTTTACCTTACCATTCCAGCCATTTAAACCATAGCTTAAAATATAGATTTCGTTAAAGCCCTGTTTCTTCAGATGAAGGGCTGCAGGCGTTACCAACTGACCACGATCATTCTCATAGATTAAGACAGGTCTGTCCTTACGCAAAGCAGCTGTAGACTGGCGCAATTGCTGGTAAGGAATATTTCTCGCACCTAAGATATGCTTACGATTAAACTCACTCGGGTCTCGCAGGTCAATCAACTGACCTCCGTGTATCTTTTCTGCAAATTCTGCATTATCAATCACAGACGCTGCACGACGCAATCTCCAGTAATTAAAACCCATCCAGGCTCCCAATACTGCCAAAAATACTAAAAATACCCAAAATGTTTCCATCACTCATTCTCCCTTGATTTCTGATACTCTAATTCCAAACGATGTTCCCGTCGCAAAACCAATTCGGCCGCCATGTAGTCCAACCTATCCAGAAGACCTGCCTGATAAACGCGATTGAGCTCTATCTGCATCATCTCGATGTCATAGAGACGATTGCCCATATAGATGATAATCCCAAACCGTTTTAGCAACTGTTGCACATCGTATAGTCGTTTCATATATAAAATTTTAGCAGAATTTTATAAGATTTTCAATATAAAAACTCAGTTGGAATTTATGAAATGCATTTAAAAAGGATTGGAAAAATCACCAATATTATCCAAGTCTAATATAGGCATTCAGTTTGCTTTTAGTACTAGGCAACGAGCTGCAGGCATAACTGGAGTTAGGCAAAGCGAGTTAACGAAGTAATAAAAGATAAACTGAGTGCCTATATCATAACCAACCCTTTTCCTGTGCAATCTTAACAGCAGCCGTGCGGTTTTCTGCACCCAGTTTGGACAGGATAGAGGTCATGTAGTTGCGGACCGTGCCGTCAGACAGGTAGAGCTGGCTGGCGATTTCCTTATTGGACAAGCCGTCAGCAACCAGCTTGAGCAGCTGGCTTTCCTGGTCCGTCAAGGGACTGCGTTGGGTAAGGAGAATATCCATTAACTCTGGCGAGTACTCCTTTCGCCCCGCCAAGACCGTTTCAATGGTCCGCATAAGGTCCGAAATGGAGCGTTCCTTGAGCACGTAGGCATCCACATCTGCCTTGACCGCTCGTTCAAAATAGCCTGGTCGCTTAAAGGTGGTCATGATAACAACCTTGACGGGCAAGGATTTCGCTCGCACCCATTCCAAGACATCCAGCCCCGTCTTCTCAGGCATTTCAATGTCTAAGAGTAGCACATCTACTTGCTCTTTTTCCAAAATAGCAAGGGCCTGACTACCGTTTTCTGCCTGTAAAACAGCCTCAACCGCATCTTGAAAGCCCAAGAGCTGACAGAGGGCATCCCGCAGCATGGCCTGATCTTCTGCAACTAAGATTCTCATTCTACCACCTCCTCAAGTGGAATTCGTATGGACAGGCGGGTGGGCTGTGCCAGAGAAAGAAATTCCAAGCTCCCCTGCACCGTCACCAGCCTATCCTTTATGGTATGCAATTCTTGACCGGTTAACTGAGCAAAGCCCACACCATTGTCTTCGTAGTGCAAGACCAATTCTTGCTTGTCTTCTTCAAATAGCAAACGGCACTTGCTAGCCTGGCTATGTTTGAGCAGGTTATTGGCCAACTCTCTTAGCACCATGGCCAGTTTGTTCTGAACAGGCAAGCTGAGCTGCCCTGCTATTTCCCCGCCCCAAACGACCAAGTCCACTCCTGCCAAATCCAACATCTGCTGCAAAATCTGGAGTTCCTCTGCCACGGTGTGCTGCTTGAGGGACTGGACAATCTGGCGGACGTCCTGCATGGAGTCCTTGGCTAAGGTCTGGAGCTCCAGTACTTCCTTCTTGGCCTGGTCAATCTGGTCGTGGTCCAAAAGGGTCTTGACCAGCTCCGCCTTGACGGACAGCATGGCAAAGACATGGCCCAGGGTGTCATGCAAGTCCTGACCGATGCGGTTGCGTTCGTTCTCAGCAAGCAGGAGGTTGATAGAGGCATTTTGCTCCTGAATCCGTTGCTGGAGGGCTTCCCGCTTGGTTTCAACCCAGCTGAAAATCAGCAAGGCCAGGCCGAAAAAGTGAATGATGAGTGCAAAGGCCCGCATCTCAAAGGGAACAGGTCCAAAAAGAGCCCAGAGGATAATGGCCAGCAACAAAATCCCATAGGACACCGTCCGATAGGTCGGCCGAGTTTCCTTATAATACCAGCCCAGCATATTGGACAGGTTAAAGATAAAGAGGGAAAACTGCAGATTGCCCCAAAAACTCATGATGGCGATGTAGCCAATCAGGTAAAACCAGCCCAGCATGGAATAGAGCTTGTGGTCGGTGTAAAAGAGAGAACAATAGACCAGGGCAAATAGAATGGTGGCTAGAACCACAGCCGTCGGATTTGGACTGTACTGGGCGTAATAAAGCGGAAAATAGAGAAAGACCATGCCCACGAAATACATGGCTGGTATCTTTCTTTTTTCAAAAATCATGGGGCACCTCACTGTTGCTCCGTTTTTCTATTCATCACCAGAGCAATTCCTAAGAAAATTATCGCATAGCCTAGGACAATTAGCAAGGATTTCCAGAGAAAATCTCCCTCTTGGGCGTAAGTGGTCACCAGCTGGTTGACATGGTAGCTGGGCATAAGTTTGCAAATTCGCTGTACCCAGTCAGGAAAGAGGGAAACAGGCATCCAAGAACCACCCATGATAGCCAGAACAAAGTAGAGCAAGTTAGCCACCACAGACATGGTCTGTTCCGACTGGATTTGCACCAAAAGCAAGCCAATGGCTAGAAATACGATAGAGGTTACTAAAAGCAAGAGGGCCGAAATTCCCCATTCTTGAGCTGTCATCTCAACTCCCTTGACCAAACCTCCAACCGCAAAGACAATGGCAATGGAAGACACAAAACAGAGCAAGACCCGCACCAGTTTTGATAGATAATATTGCCAGATTGGCAGAGGAGAATGCTGGATAAAGGTCAACCAGCTATTATTTCTATCCTCTGCCAGCATCATGGGAAAAGTAAAGAGAGCAAAGCCTGACATGGAAAATCCTGTCATGGTTAACATATAAGACTGGATAAAGGCCTTTTGCAAGTTCTCATAACCTAAGTCAACCGTCGAAGAAAAAATCAGGAAAAAGATAACTGGCATCCCGATAGACAGGAGAAAAACTCCCAAACTCCTAGATAATTTGACAGCTTCTACTTTCACCAATGCTTTCATAATTCTTCCTCCCTTGTCTTGTCAAATAGGCTGTTGAGCAGGGTTTTGTTCTGCACCTCTAAGTCTGAAATCCGACAGCCTGCTTCCTGCAAATTCGCCCAAACCTGCTCAATAGCTCGGGTCTTGAAGCTGACCGTGTCCTGTTTATAACTAATGTCGTAAATGGCATCCAAGCCCTCCACCACCGTCGCAAAGCGGATTGGCAGTGCTACTTCTTTTTCCTGCTCCTCACTCCGCATGGCAAATGGCGTCGTATCCCGCAAGAGCCTGCCCTGGTGCAAGACCAAAATCCGCTCTGCCGTATGCTCCACTTCCTCGATGTAGTGGCTGGTATAAAAAATGGTCACGCCCTTTTCCTTCAAGTCGTGGACAATCTCCCAAAAACGCTGACGGGTCGACGTATCCATGCCCGCCGTTGGCTCGTCCAAAAAGAGCAACTTAGGCTTGCCAATCAAGCAGATGACAAAGGCCAAGAGCCGCTTCTGACCACCCGATAGCTTGCCTGCCAGTTGATTTTTTTGCTCTTGGGAAAAGCGGAGCAGGCTGTCGATTTCCACATCTGTCAGACTGTCCTTGTAGATAGCTTGAAAAAAGCGGAGCAATTCCTTGACCTTCAAGTCCGTTGGAATAGCATTTTCTTGAGGCAAGACTGCTACTGTTTCTTTATTGGACCGAGCCTGTGGAGCCAGACCATCCAACAAGACCTGCCCTTTCGTCGCCTTCCTATCACCCAACAAACAGGACATGAGCGTTGTCTTCCCAGCCCCGTTAGGACCAATCAAGGCCACACATTCCCCAGATTTTATCTCAAAGGAAATATCAGACAAAATGGACCGTCCTTTGATGATTTTTTCTAGTGCTCGTACTTCTATCATCTTGCTACCTCCTACTTATTGAACATCTTACATAGACAGTATATCTCGAAAAAGGAAGTCACACTAGAAGCCTTTGTCATGGACTCATGTGACAAATGTCATATTAAAGATTGCAGCAAAAAAGAGTCCTACTGGGGCAATGTCATTAAGTTAAGGCTTCTACTCCAATATTATTGGGTAGGGTCTTTTTATTTTTCAATAAAGTGATAGACTAAAAGCAAAAAGGAGTTTTCCCATGGTTTAGTCTATTCAAACAATCCTAGAATCTTGCATCTCACAACTCTCATCAGACAGTTCTTCTTATGTCGTTCAACCAGATAAAGACTTTACCCGTTCCAGAAAATGTTCCTTCCAACAAATGGTTTCCGCTATACTAAACATGGGTGGTCAAACACTATCAAAAGAACTGATCAATCAAGACTTCCCCATTTCAAAGGCTGCTTTTGTCCAAAATCGCTATAAAATTAAGCACCAAGCCTTTCAAGAACTCTTCAAAAACTTTACGCAGGCTGTTCTTCCCAAAACAGAACTTCCTATTCTGGCTGTAGATGGATCAGATATCCATATTCCAGTTATCCCTGAGGACACAGCCTCTCATTTTCCTTCAAAATCAGGTGGAAAAGCCTACAATCTCCTGCACTTAAATGTCCTATTTGATTTGGAAAGTGAACTCTATTGTGATGCCCTGGTTCAAAAGAGACGAGATGTTGATGAACGGAAGGCTCTGATTGACATGATGGAGAACTCTCCCTTTCGAACAAGCCCTCATTGTGGCAGATAGGGGGTATGAATCTTATAATTTGATGGCTCATTGCCAAGAAAAAGGCTGGTTCTATCTGATTCGGATTCGAGATGGGAAAAACAGTATGAAGCAAAGTTTGGACCTACCTCATACAGAAACCT